>JAQIDD010000115.1 GCA_027858215.1 Candidatus Delongbacteria bacterium
AAAATTTTATTCAATGAGTTTCCCATCTTTAAATGTTTGTTTGGATTTTACATTACCATCATTATCATAATATATCCACATTCCATGTGGGACACCCTCATTATAGCTCGCTTCATAATTGGGGGTTCCGTCAATATAATATGCTTTGCTCTTACCATCCAGCTTGCCGTTTTTATAATGTTCAACAAGGCGTTCCTGGCCATTTTCATAATAATAGATCACCTTCCCGTCTTTTTTGCCATCTGTCATCTCAATTTCACTTTCAATATTACCTTCTTTGTAGTAATACACAACTCTATCAACTTTTCTGTTGTTGCCCTCATAGTGAAAGTATTCAAGCTTTTGGGGCTGACCATTGGGGTACGTGATTGTAACTTCCTTTTTTTTGTTTCCGCATGACACGAAAAGAAGAACCATGCATGCCACTGTTAAATATTGATATAATCTCATTGTTGTTTGTGTTTTTTACCAATGATAAAATCTTGTGTAAACCGCATTAAAAAGCCAAGGTAAAAATCCGTTGAATGCAAATCAAGCCCCTGGTATATACCTGCCCGAAATCCCATTGATAAACCGGGATAAAATTCATTTTCAGCTTTGATATGTCCATAAATCACTTGTCTTTTTGTGTGCATTATGTGGTTTGACTTTTCAGAAACACACAAAAACAAATGATTTCCCAGAGGCGAATAAAAACGGTTGGCATACCAATACCCTGCTTTTAATGCTGTAAATTTCCATGACAACTGGGCTTCAGTTGCCAGTCCATAACCACGTTTATAAGGCAACACATCTTGTTGGATGACATTTTCAAAGTGCATAAAATATTGCCATAAGCCTAAGGAAAGCCCGTTTTGAAATTGATAAGCGTAGTTAATCCCCCCTGTAAAATTAAGTATGGTCTGCAATTTTCTGTCAATGTCAAGATTTTGCCCGCCTAGGTGCCATGCAGCCATTTGTGTAACGATACCGGCATATGACCTCTCCGATAAATTGTATGTATAAGCAATGTTGTATCCGCCGAAAATCCGTTCCGGTTGATTGTCCCGGGGTAAACTCAAATAGCGCCAGTCAAGCCAAACATCTGCATGCAATGCATCATGGTCAAATGTAAGCTGTATGCCTTCCTGATTGTATTGTTCCAGGGCTTCCTTGTATGAATAAATTTGTTCGGGCAGGGTCATTTGATAGCCTGTATTCAAGGTGCCAAATCTGATTTTCAATACCTTAAAAGGCTGGTATTCGAATGTATAAACAGGCCTTAAATGCTTAATATTATCTCTGCCCAGTATGGCATTAAAATACACACCCCCCGATAGGCGAACCGAATTACTTACGTGGTAAACTAATTCCGGCTTTATGTGATATCCTGCCAATGTATATGAATAGGCCATAGGATTGTAATATTCAAGGTTGTAAAAATGATTGAGGTTGTCAATGCGAACCAATGCAATACCATCATTATATGTCTTATTCTCCGCGAAAAATATTTCCTCATCCCACTGGGCAAGGACATGAGAAGGGAAAAACCCCACTATGAAAAAAAATAATATGTTGAGCGGTTTAAACATAATAAAAGCATTGCAAACATAATAAAAGCATTACAAACATAATCTCCAAAAGGTAATTGTGAAAGATTTTCCAGGAGTTTCATTACATTTCGTCTTTTTTGATTAATTTCAACATGAAAATAAAAAACTATCTGTATATGCGGCTTTTAATTTTTTGCGTTGCTGTATTCGTATCCTGTTTAAGCGCATCAGCTCAGAGAATAAATACAGCTCAGATTGATTCCCTTTGCAATGAAAGTATTTTGTATGCCGACTCCCTGGGAAGTAATTCTATTAAGCTGGCTGAACAGGCCATTGTACTGGCTGAAAAAAGCAATGACAGTTGTTTGCTGGCTGAACCATTTTACAGTATGGGTGTAGCTTTGCATTCAAAAGCCAGGTATGATGATGCTGTTGTGCATTATCTAGATGCGTTTGACCTGGCATCAGCCTGCAACAATTATGAAATTTCCATAAAAACCAGCAACAACCTGGGAATACTCCACCGCATGACAGAACAATATGATGTCGCTGTATCATGGTATAAAAAAGCGCTGGAATTTTCCCGCATCAATGATGATATCCAGGGACAAATACATGCACTGAACAACCTTGGAAGTTTGTTTGCATACCAGGAAGACAACCAAGAAGCACTGTTTTACTTCAGGCAAAGCCTTGATCTGATGGAAAAGCACCCGGATGAAAACATGGAAGAAGCTTCCATACGGATCAATATTGCATGGTCTTTATATGCACTTGACAGAAAATCAGAATCCCTGCAGGCATATTCTGAAGCCTTAGATGTGCTTAAAGACAAGCCGGATCCATACGTCGAAGCGGTGTGCCTTAAAAACATGGGGGAAATCTTTCTTGGGGAAGAAAACTTCAACAAAGCCTATGAAAAACTTAAAGCCGCCGAACCGCTGTATGAAGAATTTGATAACAAAAGCAGCAAAGCGGACCTTTTTTATTTGTTGTACCAGGTTGAACTTGGGAGACATGATCATAAACAAGCCCTGGAATATCTTGAAAAGTATCAGCATCTGCAGGACAGTATCAATACCCGGGATATGCATGCCCTGCTGGCGGATATCCAGGAAAAATATGACAATGAACGTCTGAAAAAGGAAAAACTGGAACAGGAAAAAGAACTGGAGCGTCGTCACAATTTAATAATAATTGGTGCTTTGTTTCTTAGCTTATTACTGATAATGATGTTTTTTATCTTACGTATCAACCGTTTAAGAAAACGAAACAACCTCATCCTGTCGAAGAAAAACAAAACCATCCGCGAAGGTTTACAGTATGGCCGCTATGTAAAAGAAAAAATCATGAAACACCATCCGCAGGACATGCAAAAATACATTCAGGATTATTTTATTCTGGATTTGCCGCGCGATATTGTTGGTGGTGATTTTTACATGTTGAGGAAAAAACACGGGGCCTTGTATGTACTTCTGGGAGATGCTACAGGGCATGGCATTCCAGGTGGTTTTATTTCACAAAACTGCCTGTATTTGTTTGATGATGCCATACGTGAATATTCATCTCCCCGTGATATCATCGACCATGTTATACAGCGTTGGAGCCTTCAGTCTGAACAATCAGGAGATTATGATGACGGGTTTACAGCAGGCCTTGTGAAAATAGAGATAAGCGGAGATGTTGAGCTTGCACTGTGGAAACAAAAAGCATTGTTGGTTAAAAATGGCGAAATACACACCCTGAAACATTCAAAAATTAAGGCGAAATCCGGAATTTTTACTGCTAAACAAAAACTAAATCAGGGAGACACACTTGTTTTCACTTCGGATGGTTATTACGATCAATTGTCTGAAGAAACCAGGAAAACTATGAAATTTGCAACCTTCAGGAACGTGGTTTCATCTTGCAGCAATGACACCCCTGAAGACATGAAAAAAGCATTGATTGATGCTTTCAACAAACACAAGGGAAAACAGCCCCAAACCGACGATGTCTTGGTTATCGGGATGATGTTTTAGTTGTTTTTAGAAAAGCGATTACAGCGCTTCCCGCGGATTCCAGAGGTGTTTTTTAAAATCAACAATGTTGTCGTTAACAACGGTAATACCTTCACTTCTCAACAGGTCTTCCATGACATGTTCCCCGCCAAAATGATGTTTCCCGGTAAGCACGCCATTGCGGTTAACCACACGATGAGCGGGCACAGGTGGCTGAACATTATGAGCGTTGTTCATTGCCCATCCCACCATCCTGCCGGCTTGTGGAGAACCCAGATAGGCTGCAATGAGACCGTAGGTTGTTACCCTGGATTCAGGTATCAGGCGCACAACCTGATATACTCTCTCAAAAAAATCGTTATGATGTAAATCCTTCTCGCTTTTCATCTATAGGGACCTTCTAATAATTCTTTTCTTTCAAGAAACAAATTTTGTGCAAATTTTGTGCAACTGACGAACGAAGCAAGTGCAGAGGCAAAGCTTGCTTTAACTATGCCTTGCAAGGAGGAAGAAGACGAAGTCAAATGAGGGCAGAGCCAAGCT
>JAQIDD010000147.1 GCA_027858215.1 Candidatus Delongbacteria bacterium
CGTTGTGCCTTTTGCTTTTACCCAATCACCATCAACAACCGGGGTAATGGCATCATTATTAAAATCAATGTCAACACCCTTGTTTTTCTCACACACCATGTCAATGTGGCTTTGTAAAACCACAGTTTTTCTGTTTTCATAACCACTGGTGGCCGGCTTTGTTATTAAGACATTGCCAATATCATCCCGCTTAGCTTCAAGATTATGCTTTTTGGCAAAGTCCAGCATAAACCGTATTATTTTATCTTCCCGCTTCGATGGTCGCGGTACCTGACAAATATCTTCAAAATGTTTCCAAACAGCAGCCGGTTCTAAATGTGTCAAAGTTCCCAGAATTATTTCTATTTTTGTTTAAGCATTGAAGGTAATTAAAATCCTTTAATCATAAAACATCTTAACGTAATTTTCGTATTTATTGATATGAAATCTCTTTACATTATATTGTTATTCATTCCATTTATTATCTTATTTACAAGTTGTGAAAAAGATGAACCATCAAAAGTGTTTGGCACGGTAAGCGTTTATCCAAACAACGATCCGGTGTCCGATGGCAGGATTACCCTCAGTGCCCAAATAATCGAACAAGCTAGCTTTAATAACAATTTCCAACTGATTGATAATGTTCATACAAATAGCAGCGGCGGATTTGAGATTACATTCGATCCTGTCAGAGCCAGTATTTACCGGATAGAATTCACACATAACGATTACCGTGAAAAATACATGGAATTTACATCGGACAATTTTACACTTTCAAAACAAATCAGTATGCAGGTAGTGGTAAAAGCTCATTTGGATGTACATATTAAAAATCAGAATTCCCCATCTGATTCAGATGAATTCAGAATCCGGATCAAAGGTATTCCTAATGTCTGCCAGGATTGCAGTGATTCTACTTTCTCCGTTTTAACCGGAGCTGAAATTGACACAACCCTGACATATCAAATAGCGGGAAACGACGAAATCACATTAGATTATACAACAACCGATAATAATGGCGAAATTTTTATCGAAACCATTTACTCTAATCCGGGGGAAAACTCATTGACAATCTATTACTAAATGTTCATTTTTTATTTTGACCTCAAATCCGTAAGTGGTTTGCGTAGCGAAGGGTTTAAATATATGATAGATCGGGAAGCGCAAACACGAGCACTGTAGCCGTATCTGTAGTTGCGGTGGATTGTGGAACATTGAGCATTTTCGCAGATGACGTATAGTTCATTGCCGATTTGAGGTTTGAGTGAAACCAAAAAAGCCTGACCAAGTCAGGCTTTTTTGGTATTGCTTATGAAATGTCAGATCAATCTTTAATGATCTTATAATTGTGTGTTTCGTTGGCGAAATCAATACTCAGGATATAAAGCCCGGCTCTGTAGGGTGTCATATCAAGCATGATGCGATTACTGGAACTTTCGTCGGTGAATATCAACCGTCCACTGGAATCCGTTAACCTGAATGTGTATGATGCTTCCAGCCTGGATATTTCAATATGAAGTTTACCACCAGTTGGATTTGGATAAATTGAAACTCCGCCATCTACAAATAATTCAGCACTGTTGGAATATATATCACCGCATACACCGCTGATCAGGCATGCATAGGTTCCCTGGTCTTCCATGCTAATGCGGCTGATTACAAGCGTATCGTTTGTTGTCCCTGAATACTGTAAAGTATCGGTCAGTTCAACACCATCTTTTAGCCACTGGAATCCGGTAACATCACCATCTGCTTCAACAATGAACATGATGCTGTCTGCCTGAATGACAGTACGTGTTTGAGGTTGTTTTACGAGTTGAACAGATTCGTACAGATGTACCACGATGGTATCACTATTTGCACAGGCACCATTAACTACGGAATAAGCGAAAATATTGTCTCCGGGACTCAAGTCGGAAACATTGGACATAGGCTTGGTAGAATCTTCCACTTCAGCTTCCCCTTCAACGACAGTCCATAAAGCAGT
The DNA here is from genome assembly GCA_027858215.1 of Candidatus Delongbacteria bacterium. Taxonomy (GTDB): domain Bacteria; phylum Bacteroidota; class Bacteroidia; order Bacteroidales; family ML635J-15; genus JAQIBY01. The sequence goes on from JAQIDD010000147.1 coordinate 1,967, forward strand.
AGCAAAATCCGCTTCTGTTCCTATAAGTAGAGTGTTTTGATCATCACAAATTTCCTGATCAGCACCTGCATTGGCTACAACCAGGCTGTCTCGTGCAATTGTCATCCTGTCTGTATCCATACAGGCTCCGTTAATTACAGTGTATTCCAAGGTGTTTTCACCCAGGCCAATGTCTGAAACGATAGCAATCGGGCCACCGGGATCCACAGTATTATTAACGTTTGCATCGCCGGATACAAGAGTCCAGTTCCCAATGCTGTCCCTGGGTAATGACAAAGTATCGGTCTGGCAAAGTGAAACATCATCGCCTGCGTCGGCCGTAATCAATGTGTCACGGGTAACAATGAGTGTATCCTGTGATGTACATGCGCCGTTGGTAATTGTATATAAGAATGTATTTTCACCGACATCAAGGTCATTGACTTCAGTGATTTGATTTGTTGGTGATACCAGTGTGGAATTACCACCAATAACCTGCCACAAGGGGGTGCCCGGGGTGGGATCATTTCCTTCAATGGTAATGGTTTCTTCACATACGGCGTAATCAGCCGGTACATATGCATCTATCATAATATCCCGTGTGATGGTAACAACATCTGAATCTGAACACAATCCGTTTACCACTGTCCATTGCATCTCAGTGACGCCTTCAGGCAGGTTGGATATGGTTGTGTTCGGGTCGTGAGTATCAGCAATATTTCCGTTTCCACTTAGAATTGACCATGTTCCTGTGCCGGGAATGCCTGGATCTGCGCTAAGCGAAATGGTACTCGTTTCACAAATAACGGTGTCGTTACCGGCAAAAGCTGTTACAATTGTATCGGTAATAATTTCAACTTCATCATAGGTTTGACATGCCCCATTGGTTACTGTCCAGTGAATGGTGTTGGAGCCTACAGCAAGGCCTGTGACCCATGTGCTGTTTGTATCCGGCTGGTTGATTGTTCCGGAACCATTATATACACTCCAAATTCCATTGCCTGGTGTTGGATTAAGGGCACTAAGTCCGATGCTGTCACCGCATATTTCCTTGTCAGTCATTGCCTGGGCCTGGATGGTTGTGTCAACATGGACAATTAAAGTGTCTGAGTCCACACAAGTTCCGTTTGTTACTTCCCAGATAAACGTATTGTCACCAATGCTAAGGTTAGTGACCGTTGTGGCATGCTGATTATCCTGGGCAACAGTACCACTACCGATTTCTACGGTCCATAAGCCTGTGCCGGGATCAGGATCACCTGCTGTGATTACAGTATGGTAGGTATCGCAAATGTCAATATCAGGACCGGCATCAGCAGGAATGATTGAATCCTGGTTTATACTTACCTGGTCGCTGTCAGTACATGCTCCATTGGTTACAGTCCATTCAAGAATGTTTTCACCCATATCCAGTCCGGAAACAAAGCTTGCCGGATCGTTGGGGTCAACAAAGACAGCATTGCCCGAAACAATACTCCATGTACCTGTCACAGGGGCAGGATCGACAGCATTGAGTGTTGTTGTGTCAATTTCACAGAATGACTGATCCGGACCTGCATCTGCTGTCACGACACTGTCACGCGTAACGATGACATCATCGCTGTCAGTACATGCTCCGTTGGTGGTTTCCCATGTAAAACTGTTATCGCCATACGGTAGGTTGGTTACAGATGTGTTTTCATCTGTAGGATCGGCAAGGATTCCTCCTGTGTTCACAGTCCATAAACCTGTGCCGGGAGACGGAGAATTGGCATTGAGCTGGCAGGAATCCGTTTCACACAGCGCAAAGTCTGCACCTGCATTGGCAACAATGATGGTGTCCTGTACTATGGATACGGTATCATAGCTAACGCAGGTTCCGTTTACTACTTCCCAGACAAATTGGTTTTCACCAATGCCCAGGCTGGTTACCGGAGTAGTCGGATCATTGGGGTTGGTAACACTTCCACTGCCGCTGTATAATGACCACGTGCCTGCTCCGCTAGAAGGGGGAGTGGCTGCCATGTTTGTGTTTGTGGTTTCGCAAAGGGCTTGATCCGACCCTGCATCAGCGATGATTAATTCATCAACATTAAGCTGCACAGTATCAGAATAAACACTGCCGCCCTGGTTGGTAACTTCACAGAAAATGGAATCTCCGTCCATGCTGAGGTCCACAAGCAAATACAACGAATCATTTACTGCTGTAGGGATTGGATTGTAGATCCCCCCGCTGCCCTGATACCATTGGTATGTAATTGTTCCTCCGCCGGTAGCTATTATGGTAAATACAGCCTCTGTATTTTCACAGGCAGTTGTATCGTGAGGGTGGGTAATGATTACCGGAGGTATGGTGGAAAGGTTCTTATCAAATTTTGAAATAAACACTTCCCGCGTGCTGACAGGGGTGCCGTTAAATGATTGCTGGTAAACACCGGGTGTTGTCGGATAATTGTCCGATGCAGTATAGCCGGTGATGAATATCTGATTGTAGATGTCCATCGTAATGTCTTCCTGGTAATCAAAGCCGACACCTCCAATAAAGGTTGAACTCAATAAGCTTGTGAGGCTTGTGTCAAGTTTTGAAATGAATACATCTGTAGAACTGGCATCTGTAACGCTGTGTACAGTATCGTAGGCACCTACAGTAGTTGGGAAGTCAGCAGAATATGTATTTCCTGATATAAAAATATTATCATCTGAATCGAATAAAATGCCATATGCATAATCCCAGTAAGAACCTCCAATAAATGTACTGTGAATCAAAGAACTGAGATCATTGCTCATTTTAAAGACATAACTGTCATTTGATGCGTGAAAGGTTTCACTAAGGACGCCACTTGTTGTTGGAAAATCGGTTGATGCTGTATAGCCTGTAACAAAAATATTATCATCAGGGTCCAGGATGATATCATTTCCTCTTTCGTAAGAAGCGCCTCCGACAAAAGTGGAATGTAAAACACTGTTTAAGTCAGAACTAATCCTGGTAACAAACACGTCATTGCTTGAATTATGTGTGAGGTCATAGCCAGATGGCGTGGTTGGAAAATCAAAACTATTGGTGTGTCCTGTCAGAAGTATATCATTGTTTTGATCAAATGTCATTGCTTTGGCTTTATCTGTGTTGTTTCCTTCAATATATGTGGAATTTATCACAGATGACAGGTTGTAATTCATTTGTGTTACAAAAATAGCTTCTCCTGCTCCGTCAAGGGTTTCATCAAAAGCACCGGCTGTTGTGGGATAATCAGCAGATTGAGTAAAACCGGTGATGTAAATGTTATTGCTGGTGTTTTCAAAAATGATTGAGCATGCTTCTTCTTCACTGGATCCGCCCACATAGGTAGAGGCAGCTAAGGTACCCAGATCATTACTCAGGCGGCATACAAACAAATCAGATGCGCCTCCATTATAAAGCGGAGAGTATGCGCTTCCGGTGATTGGAAAATCGTTTGAATCGACATATCCTGTAACGAAAACATCTCCTGTTGATGGCTCAATGGCAAGATCCATGCCCATATCAAAACTACTTCCACCAATGAATGTGGATGCTTCAAGGCTTGTCAGCGTGGAATCAAACCTGCTGACAAATACATCATAATCACCACCGTTGTAATTTTCATCATATGCACCGGCAGTGGTTGGATAATTAGCTGACCAGGTATACCCGGTGACAAATAAATGCCCGTTTTGGTCAAATTCCATGCTTTTTCCGTAATCATTACTCGTGCCTCCTGAGAATGTAGATGCCAGCAACGGATCAATGTACAAAATATGAGCTTCGTCATAATTTCCGGTTTTGAAGCCGTAGGTGTTGTTGTTTAAAATGCAATACTGTACCGGCACTTCCTGTTTGTTTCCATCGATCATTTGGTATGCTAAAGGCTTGGTAAAGCTTACATTTCCGAGGTCAGTCTTAAGTATGAGCTTTCCTTCATTGATTTCAAGACCACGTGGGCCATCAATGGATATTTTTATCTGATCCGGATCTGATCCTGGTTTTACAGCAAATATTTTTTCAATATTATTGGTTTTCATTTGTAATTCCAGATCAATGCCATCATACAATTTCAGCAATGAAACTGAAGCATAATTTGTTTTTTGAGTGTGCTTGAAATTGTTGTTTTTGAAACGATGGTACTGTCCTGTTGTCCCGTTTTGCCCTTGAATAGTGGGTAAATTCGCACCAACAAACTGTTCAAAAAATGCAAAACTTTGTACCTTATCATCAGAACGCTTGGCCAGGTTATAGGCAAGTTTCCCTTTGTTAGTTACGAACATATTGCCGTAGGCTGCTTTTGCATAATATGATACTTCATTCGGATATTCACCCTGATTGTCAAAGAAGTACACATTCATTGAAGGAATGGCTGAATTTTTCAGTTGTTCTGAGGCAATGTTTGAATTTGCTATCGTGCTTCCGCCTGCCAGGAAAAGCATTGAAATTACTGCAAGAGATAAATATTGTTTCATATGACTATATATTTTAAAGCCTAAATTTACATTTAATTTTGAATATAGCATAATTTTTTTCGGTTGAACGTAGAAAATTATGCGATACAAGTGCACTCATAATACATAAACCAAACATAATTAAAGGGTTACGGATTTATGGCAAAGTGGTATTTATTTGTAAGCTTCCAGGGTCTCACAAGTACAAAACAAATGCCTGTCGCCATACCCCTGATCGATTTCTGCTGTCCATGTCCAGAATTTATTTTCACGTACCCAATTCAAAGGATAAGCAGCGGTTTCCCTGTCATAAGCATGATTCCAGTCAGAAGACAAACATTCTTCAGCGGTATGCGGAGCATTGATGACGGGGTTGTCATCAGCAGAGTATATCCCGTCTTTGATTTTATCAAGTTCTTTTCGGATTTGTATCATGGCTTCAATGAAATGATCAAGTTCCTTCTTGCTTTCACTTTCTGTAGGTTCCACCATAAGTGTTTCATGTACGGGGAATGAAAGCGTAGGCGCATGAAATCCAAAATCCATCAATCGTTTTGCGATGTTTCCAGCGCTCACGTGATATTCTTTCTGGAAATGCTGGCAATTCAAAATCATTTCATGGGCACACCTTCCTTTTTCGCCGGTATAAAGTACATCGTACCAATCTTTCAATGCGGATGCAATGTAATTGGCATTAAGGATGGAAATTTCGGCAGATTTTTTTAGCCCTTCACGTCCAAGCATTTTAATGAAGGCATAAGTGATGGGTAAAACGCTGGCTGATCCGAAAGGAGCTGCGGCCACTGCTTTAATGGCTTTGTCCCCACCTGTTTTCACAAGGCTGTGCCCGGGTAAATAATGACTCAGTTCTTTGGTAACACCAATTGGCCCAACACCAGGTCCACCACCTCCATGAGGAATGCCGAATGTTTTATGAAGATTCAGATGACAAACATCTGCCCCGATGATGCCCGGATGTGTAAGGCCAAGCTGGGCATTCATATTGGCTCCGTCCATGTAAACCAGGCCACCATGATCATGCACAATTTTTATCATATCCCTGATGTTGCCTTCAAACACGCCATGGGTTGATGGATAGGTAATCATGCAGGCAGCGAGGTTATCTTTGTGTTCTTCTGCTTTTTTCTGCAAATCATTTAAGCTGATGTTGCCGTTGGTGTCAGAATCCACAACCACGACTTTCATGCCCGCCATGATTGAACTTGCAGGGTTTGTACCGTGAGCAGAAGACGGGACAAGACAAACATCACGGTGGGCTTCATTGTTGTCAATGTGATAGGCTCTGATAACCATAAGTCCTGTGTGTTCACCACTGGCACCTGAATTTGGTTGCAAACTGATATCATAAAATCCAGTTATGTGAGCCAGGTCTGATTTTAATGCATCCATAAGTTCCTTATATCCAGCCCACTGTTCGGCAGGAGCAAACGGATGAATGCATCCAAATTCTTCCCAGCTTATAGGCAACATACTGCTTGCTGAGTTAAGCTTCATTGTACATGACCCCAGGGGTATCATGGAATGATTCAATGCAATATCACGGCGTTCCAGTTTTTTCATGTACCGCATCATTTCTGTTTCGCTGCGGTAAGCATGAAATACTTCTTGTTGCATAAATGTATCCTTGCGCATCATTGATGCTGGCAATGTGATGTTTCCCGGATTGGAATCAATGGAGGCCGGAGTTTTATTGGCGGCTTTGGCAAAAATACTGATAATGTCATTCAAATCGTTGATGGTTGTTGTTTCATCAAGGCTTATCCTAATGGTTTGTTCATCTACGATGTTGAAATTAATTTTGTACGTGTCTGCAATATCCTTAATGGTATTTGATTTAATGCCATCAGGCAAGGGGATATTCAGGGTGTCAAAAAACAATGCATTGGTTATTTTATATCCCAACTTGTTTAAAGCTTCTGCCAGTGCTGAGGTGTTTTTATGGATATTGCCAGCAATGTCCTTAAGGCCTTCCGGTCCATGATAAACAGCGTAGAAACCTGCCATGGTAGCCAGCAAGGCTTGTGCTGTACATATGTTTGATGTGGCGCGTTCTCTTTTAATATGTTGTTCCCTTGTTTGCAATGCCATGCGAAGCCCGGGTTTTCCAAATTTATCTGTAGATACACCAATGATGCGTCCGGGGATGTTGCGTTTGTATTCTGATGAAGTGGCAAGGAAAGCTGCATGAGGGCCGCCAAATCCCATTGGAATCCCAAATCGTTGGGTGTTTCCAACCACAACATCAGCACCCCATTCGGATGGTTTTTGTAATATAGCCAATGCCATAATATCCACAACTGCGGTTACCAATATGCCTGCTTCGTGAGCTTTTGATGCAAAATCATTATAATCATTGACTGTGCCATCAGCAGCCGGATATTGTAATATTGAACCAAAAAATTTACCGTCTTCGATTTCTGGAAATTTAATATAATCATCAACGATAACTTCTACACCAATTGGCTCAGCACGCATCAGAATGACATCCAGGGTTTGAGGAAACATATTTTTATCAACGAATAATTTATTTTTCCCGGCCTTGATGTCTTTTCGCTTGCGTGTATCAAACATCAGTGACATGGCTTCTGCTGCCGATGTCGCTTCGGCACGCAACGATTATTTGGCAAGTTGCATGCCGGTCAGTTCTGAAATGGCTGTCTGGAAATTTAACAGCGCTTCAAGTCGGCCCTGAGAAATTTCTGCCTGATAGGGGGTATATGATGTGTACCAACCCGGATTTTCGAATACATTTCTTTTGATGACTGATGGAAAAACTGTGCCGTAATACCCTTGTCCTATATAAGTCTTATATACTTTATTTTTGCCAGCAATTTCTTTTATGTGGGATAAAAAGCCATGTTCAGACATACCATGTTCAGGTAGATCAATTGGTTTGTCAAGCCTAATGGATTCTGGAATGGTTTCTTTTATTAATTGTTCAACAGAATCAGTACCTACGGTATCAAGCATGTCTTGAACGTCGTTTTCGCGGGGACCTATGTGCCTTTTGGTAAATAATTCGTTTTGCATAATGATGTTTCTTTAAAGA
>JAQIDD010000181.1 GCA_027858215.1 Candidatus Delongbacteria bacterium
ATTCCCTTCAGAAATCCATAGAAAAAGAAAATATTTAATTTACCGAGGTATAAATGTTAAGAGAAGTATTAGCTTTGTGCCATGATTCATGATTTTCTAACATCCTTTGACCTGTATTCATGGCAGATTTTTCTGATATTGATATTGGCAGGTTTCGCTGTGGGAATAATAAATACCCTGGCAGGCTCGGGTTCTGTCATTACGTTTTCGTTGCTGGTGGCTTTGGGCATTCCTGCTCCCATGGCTAATGGTACCATGCGCCTTGGGGTGTTGATGCAAACTTCTACGGCTACCATACGGTTTTACCGAAACGGAAAACTGGATATCAAAAAAGCGTTAAAGCTAAGCATTCCTGTAATCATTGGCTCCATCACGGGTGCGATAATAGCCGTAAATATACCACATCATTTGTTTGAAAAGATCATTGGGGTATCCCTTTTAGTGCTGATGGTTTTTATGATTTTTGATCCCAAAAAATGGGTTGAAGAGCAAAAAGAAAAAACACATAAAAAAATCGGATGGCTACAGATATTGCTCTTTTTCCAGGTGGGCATTTATGGCGGGTTTATTCATATTGGCGTTGGTATATTTTTGTTGTCAGCATTGGTGTTGCAGGCAGGTTATGATTTGGTCAAAGCCAATGCCATTAAAGTTTTTGTTGTATTGATGTACAGCCCTTTTGCCATTGCGATATATGTACTTGACGGACAGATGGAATGGATACTTGGCCTTATTGCTGCCATTGGCCATTTTGCCGGTGGCCTTGTCGGTTCACATCTGGCCATAACAAAAGGGGCTAAATTTGTGCGTATATTGCTGATTATCTTTGTCCTGGCCTTTTCAGGGCATTTGCTGGGGGTATGGGATGCGATATTTTGACAAGGATAAAACTCTAATGGTCGCTTAGATGTCGGAAATTCCAACACACGACTCAAAATAATACTATAAAAGTAAAACATCAAACTAATTTCATGTACCCCATATTTACATCTCCATCTCCAAACTCACAGGGCAATGGTCAGAATGGTAAACACCGGGATGGATAGCAGCGTTTTTCATGTTACCGGCGAGGCTTTCGCTTACCATGTGGTAATCAATGCGCCAGCCGAGGTTTTTAGCCCTGGCGTTGGCACGATATGACCACCATGAATACTGTTCCGGCCGCTGGTCATAAGCGCGAAAACTGTCAACAAAGCCACTGTTTAGGAAATTGCTTACCCATTGCCTTTCTTCCGGCAAAAATCCCGATACGTTCTTTTTGTTCTCCGGCTTGCTGATATCAATGGGTTTGTGACAGATGTTAAAATCCCCCGACAGGATGATGTTGGGGCGTTGCTTTTTGAGTTCATTTATGTATGCCTGAACGGCATCCAGGTAGGCATATTTCACATCCTGCCTTACCGTGCCTGTGGTTCCGGACGGGAAATACGAATTTATCAGCGTAATGTCCCCGAAATCCGCACGCAGAAAACGCCCTTCGGCATCAAATTTTTCATTGCCAATACCAGCGATAACAACATCCGGCTCCTGCCTGAGGATGATCATTACACCGCTGTATCCTTTTTTTTCTGCACTATGGACACACACATGGTACCCTAATTCCTTGAAGAAAAATGTATCAATGTCTTCAGGCTGTGCTTTGGTTTCCTGTATCATCAGAACATCAGGGTTGACGGATTTAAACCAGTCTTTCAGTCCTTTTCTGATGGCAGCACGAATGCCGTTGACGTTGTATGTAAAAAGGCTTTGTTTCATGAATGATAATTTAGGGTCTGTTTTTAATTCGCACACTTAGATAACAAAATCACATGGCTGAAATAAGGAGATCAATGTCCCTTGAATTCATATCATACATATCTCCTATCAGTTTCTTGGTTAAAATGCCGTTGTAAGCATACACACCGTTCCTGTAACCGCTATAATTTTTCAAAAAGTTCAGTACAGAACCACTTTCACCTAGTTCAAGCAACACCGGGGCCAGTATATTGCTCATGGCATAGCTAGCCGTACGGGCTACCCTTGCTGCAATGTTTGGAACGCAGTAATGCACAACGCCATGCTTCAGATAGACGGAATTGTTATGATCGGTAAGCTTGCTGGTTTCCACACAGCCTCCCTGGTCAATGCTGATATCCACGATTACCGAATTATCTTTCATTTTTTTTACCATGTCTTCGGTAACAATATACATAGGAGCATCATCCATCATGCGTACGGCTCCAATCAGCACATCGGCGGAACGCAGTACCCGCTCCAACACCTGGGGTTGTAAAACGGAGGTAAAAACGGGACGATTAAGGGTGTTCAACAGCCTGGTAAGCCGGTGTACTGATTTATCAAAAACCCTTACCTGAGCACCCATACCCTGGGCTGTGCGTGCAGCATTTTCACCTGCTGTTCCGGCTCCGAGAATCACAATTTCCGACGGTTTTACACCGGTCATGCCACCCAGCATTTCGCCTTTCCCATTATGAATGTTGCTCAGGTATTCTGCAGCGATCATGATGGATGAACGGCCAGCAATTTCACTCATTGAACGGACAATGGGATAACAATTTTGTGCATCTTTTAGCATATCATAGGCAATGGCCACGACTTTTTTTCTCATGATTCTGGAAAAATAATCCCTGCTCTGGCTGCTTGCATGAATTGAAGAAAACACGATCTGCTCCGGATGCATCAGATCAATCTCTTTTTCTGTAAAAGGCGCGATCTTCACCACCACATCGCTTTGAAACACCTCATCTGCTTTATCAACCATGGTAGCACCATAGCTTGCGTATTTCTCATCGGAAAAATGCGCCTGTTTTCCGGCACTTCGTTGTATCACAACCTTATGGCCACTTTCAATCAACGAAGCTACAGACAAAGGTGCCAGCGGAACCCTGGCTTCCTGCATGCTGGTTTCCAGCGGAATACCGATGCTGAATTTTTTCTTTTGTTGGTACACTTCCAGCATTTCTTCCTGTGGTGTCAGGCCGTATTTTGAAAGAACCTGCCGTGATGCATCTTGAATTTTCTTCATAAATAATTTTTGTTTAAAACAACGAAAATACGAAAATCACAATTATTTATACGGTCTTTGCACCATTATGGTTACAAAACACTCATTGGCCGGATTCCATTGTGTTATATACCTTTGCTGCATGCCGGACAATGGCATTGATGTCCTGATCTTTCATGCATTTGAAATGTTTTTTGGGACATTTTTTATAACCAATTTTTGTACAGGGACGGCATCTCAAATTGCGCACTTCAAACATATGTGACCCTCCTTCCGGCAAATAGGGCGTCATGCCAAATTCCGGGATGGTATTTCCCCACACAGAAAGCACAGGCTTGTGAAATGCAGCAGCAATGTGCATCAATCCGGTATCATGTGTAATAACCAGCCTGGCTTTTTTGATTAAGCTCGCTGATTGATGCAGCGAAAACATCCCGCATGCATTGAAAATCATTTGATTATTTCCTGCAATGATTTCCCCTGCCTGGTGGTCTTCTTTACCCCCTAACAAAACTACAGGTTTATCAAATTTATGACATATTTCTTGTATGGACGAAGTGGGCAATTTTTTTGTAGCATGTTGTCCACCAATGGCAAAAGCGGCATATCCTTCTTTATAATTTTCAGGTAATATGGTTGATATTTCAATTTCCTCTGATGCCGGGATGAAATAATCCAGACCTTTGCCATCATTTTTCACATCAAACACAGAGAGGGTTTTTAAATACCGGTCAACAATGTGCTCATCAGGCATTTTATTGATTTTAAAATTAACCATCAGCCACTTTTCTTTGTTCAGCTTATTAAAGCTAAAATCCATCACTTTCAGCTTGTGTTTTATCTGTATGCTGCGGAGGTTCCGGTGTAAATCAATGATATAATCAAATTCCTCAGCTTTAAGATTTTGTATGGTTTTCGCAAAAGAAGACTGCAGTACATGCACTTTATCAATGTATGGGTTTTCGTTTAATATAGCTGCATAGCCAGGTTTGGTTAAATAATGCACTTCTGCCTCGTCCACCTGCTCTTTCAGCCCTCTGACGGCAGGGGTTGTAAGCACAATATCGCCAATACTGCTGAACCGTATGATGAGGTATTTAATTGCCATACCACAATTTTGAGGTAAAGGTAATAAACTGATTTTATCTTATGTTAAAAATGTGAGATTGACTGCTTTTCTTTCTGAATGCTCAGATTTTGTTCTATTACCGATATGTTTTAAATGAATGTTGCACAGTCGAATACATCTTATTGTAAATTATATTTCACTGTTTTTTAAAAATAAAAACGTAAGCATAGCCTTAGCTTCGTAAGCTCACCTTATGAAATAAAAACAAAAGAAAAATATGAGGAGCGTTATATTAGGCTTAACATGACACAAGCATACTACCATTTAATTTTCACAAATCCTGGTAAAATCCGGGGAAGGCTTTGATCTTGAATATCATATACCAAACACAATGAATGGCAGACACTATTTAAACACAGTTACTTTCCCTGAATAAAGATGATCTTTTCCAAATTTATCTCGCAAAGTAATCACCCAGGTATAAGTACCATTCGGAACATAATCTCCTTTGTTATGATCAGTTCTTCCATTCCAACTTTCATCGAAATCAGTTGTACTAAATATTAGTTCACCCCAACGGTTGAAAATAGTCATTTCATAGGTATCGTAATCAATTCCTCTGCCCACAGGACCAAATTCATTGTTTTCAGGGGAATGGACATTAATTGCGGTTGGCATATAAAAACGGTGTTCTTCAATAATATGCACTTCCTGTGTAATTGTATCAGTACATCCGATATTGTTGAATGCGATGAGTTTTACAGGAATATCACCATTTTCTTCAAAAACATGATCAGGATTCTCCATTGTGCTTGTTCCATCATCTCCAAAAAACCATTTCCATGACGTAGCAGCGAAAGATTGATTGATAAAATGAACTGAACTCACATAAGCTCCTGCTGTCCAGGGCTTAGCAATAAAATCAGCAGTGGGATTTTCTTTAATATTCACATTAACCGTAATTGAATCAGAGCATCCCTGGTCTGTAGTAACAACTACCGAAACATCATAATAACCAGGATACTCAAAGTCATGTACCGGATTTTTAAGTGTAGATGTATTGTTGTCTCCAGAATCTTCATCATCGAAATTCCAGTGATATGCATATGTATAATTGCTTGTATTGTTATCAAAAGAAACAGATAAAGGAGCACAGCCTTTAGTGGGGGTTCGCACAATATCAATTACAGGTTGAGGAGATACCGTGAGTGTAATTTCCGCAGTATCAGGTGGTGTTCCACAACCATCTGTAAGAATAACCTCGAAATGCGTTTGTGTTTCAGGGCTGAATGCGAGCTGTGGATTTTCAGTTACAATGCCGTGTCCCCAGTTGTAGGTATAATCTCCATCACCACCATTGGCTGTAGCCTGAAGTATGGCTGTTTGACCGAGACAAACAGCTCCCGGTGAAGTAACTACAATATCAAGCGGTGGCCTGACTGTTATCTCAACAGATTCAGGTTCAGAAAAACAGCCGGCGTTATCAATTACAGTGACAAGGTAATTCGTAGTGATTTCTGGTGACACATTATGTGCTGCGCCATTTCCGAGTAATTCCCATTCGTAAGTGTACGGAGGTGACCCTCCAGCAGCAGAAACATTAATATTGGTTGTTTGTCCAATACAGATTGTATCATCCGCAGAGGGTATGGCAATTAATTCATCAGGGCTGCTAATCGGGATAGTAGCAAAAATATTGCATCCATCCACATCAGTTACGGTAATCATATACAATCCTGCCTCAAGGCTGTCATGGACAGGTTGGTCTGTAACATTGGGGTTCCACTGATAAGTATATGGCGGACTTCCTCCTGATACAACTACTTCTCCATAACCATCATTAAAGCCAAAACAAGTAACCCCTTCTGCAATGGTATTATCTAATTGGGGTGCAGAGGTCTCACCTACATCAATATTAAAACTAGCGGGGCAACCATAGGCATCAATAATTTCACAAACATAACTACCAGGAGCCAGGTTTGTTGCAGAATCAGTTCCTGTAATATTGCCTGGTTGCCATGTATAATTATATCCAGGTGTACCACCAGAGATAGATTCCACAAAGGCTGATCCGTTGTCCATATTACATGTGGCATTTACACTACCTAATGTGGCTACAATAGGATCAGGTTCCGGAACAAAGAATGTTTCAGTAATAAAACAATTATGATCATTTGCATTGTACACATTAACTGTATAATCAGCTGAACTAATTCCACTTACGGAAGGACTATTACCTGTAGTACCAAACCATTCATAATCATAATTACTAGTTCCTCCTGTTACAGAAACCGAGATTGAACCATCATTACCACCGGGACATGAAACAGGTGTAATATTTTCAGTCACGGTCATCAATGTTGGTTCTGAAATAGTAAGCTCATTTTCAGCTGTACATCCATTTTGGTCAATAACAGTCACATGATATGTTCCAGGACATAAGCCTGCAACATTTTGGCTGTTATATCCTCCTGTCCAGCTATAACTGACCGGCGGCGTACCTCCTGTAAAACCAGCTTGTGCTGTACCATTGCAGAACCCATTACATGTAGCATCCGTGTAGCCATCAATATAACAATTCAACACAGATGGTTCTGTAATGGTAATTGTTTCACTTGTAGAACATCCATTATCATCAATGACTTCTACTGTGTATTGTCCGGCTTCAAGGTTATCAGCAAGAGCACTGCTTTGTGATGCAGGATCATCCCACATAATAGTATTGGATGCTGTAGCACTCGTAAAGAAAACTTCTGCTTCACCTGTAGAATTACCATAGCAATCGACATTGGTAATATTTATGCTATCAATAACGGGAGCCAGAACATCATTCAGCGGAATAACTAACATCGCTGTACAACTATGACTATCAGTTACAGTAACAGTGTAATTGCCATTGGGAATGTTATCTAATGTATTGGTTGAGTTCATTGGGAAATTCTGCCATGCATAAGAATATGGGGGTGTGCCTCCGGTTCCCCCAACGGTAATAGAACCATCGCTGTTTCCACAATGAGGCCTCACAGTGTCTTGTATCACGACATTAAGTTCAGCCGGACCATTGACAGCTGCACTGGTATTAAATGTGCAACCATGACCATCTGTAATGGTGAGTTGATATAACCCAACACACAGGTTATTATTGGTTGATGATGTAGCTGAATCAGACCAGTTATAAATATAACCTGGAGTGCCACCGGTGACATTGGCAGCAATTTCTCCATCACATGAACCATTACAATTTTCATCAGTAACATTAAAAGACACATCAATTGCATCGGGTTGGTCAATCATAAGGCATGTATCTATCCTGCAATTATTAGCATCTTGTATCGTTACGCAATGTGTTCCGGCAGTAAGGTTGTAAACAGAATTTGTATTATCACCGGTTGACCATGTATAAGAATATGGAGATGTTCCACCTGTGATATTAACTATTGCATCACCATCATTATAGCCAAAACACATTGCATCTGAGGTCAATGTACTGGCGAATTCTAATGGCAATGGATCAGGTACATTAACACCAATATCAGCGGTACAACCATTGTCATCTGTAACAACAACATTATAAAATCCGGGACAAAGACCTACTGCAGATTGTGTTGTTTGATTGGTGGGATCATTCCATGCATACGTGTATGGAGATGTTCCACCAACAGGATTAACAGTAGCTTGTCCATCACATGACCCATTACAATTTGTCATTACTGTAGAAGTAGTGAGCGAAATGGCACTGGGTTCAGTAAGGGTATAATTTCGGGAGATCGAACAACCATTAGCATCTTCAATAATAACTGAGTAATTTCCAGCACACAGACCGGTCAAATCCTCAGTAGCAGGCAAAGCACCCGGTCCGTTCCATGTGTACGAATAAGGTGGAGTACCATCAAAAGTAGTTAATTGAATTTCTCCATCACAAACACCGTTACAATTTGGGTCAACAATTGTTGCAGTGGCATCTAATTGAGGAGGTTCATTAATGGTAACCCCAGAAACTACCATACAACCAGTTGCCATATCTGTAACTTCAACCGTATAAGCACCAGCACACAGGCTTGTTGCAGTTGGATTTGTTTGTACAGGTGTTGTATTCCATTCATAATTAAAGGGGCCGGTTCCTCCTGTGACATTAGCGGTTGCCGAACCATCACATGACCCAAAACACAGCGCATCTGTTGATGTACTAATAGTAACCGTGGGCCCAGCAATATCATTGACAGTAAATACCTCAATGGTTTGACAACCAATATTATCCGTAATTGTAACTTCGTACGTACCTGCGGGGATACCGAGGATATCCTCAGTTTGAGGTCCAGAATCCCAGTCAAAATCATAAGGAAGAGATCCTCCCGATACACTAAGATCAATTTCACCATTTGATTGTCCGCAATCAGATTCTGTAATATTTGCAGTTACTACTATTTCTGCATTTTGAGTAATCGAAATGCTGTCTTCAACAGTACATCCATTATCATCAGTTATAGTAACATTATAATCACCTGCACATAAGCCATTTGCTGTTTGGATTGTTTGAAAATCACTCCAATAGTATGCGTAAGGTGTTGTTCCTCCATTTGGATTTGCAACAGCAGAACCATTGCAATTGCCAAAACAATCAATTGTTGTTGCATTTAAATTCACACCAAGTTCTGCAGGTTCATTAATTATGGCACTGGCAACATACGTACAGCCATACATATCTGTGACAGTAACAAAATGTGTTCCGGGCCCTAAATTTGTTGCAGTTGGTGTGTTCTGAACAGGAGTAGTTCCCCACGCAATACTAAAGGGAGGACTTCCTCCACCAATAGAGACAGTGGCAGTTCCATCATTATCTCCAGAACATGTAATATCAGTCGTATTGGATATAGAAATGGTTGGATCTACTTCATTATTAATAATGGCAGTGGCGGTCGCTGAACAGTTATTATCATCAGTTACTGTTACGACATAAGGAGATCCTGCAGCACTTAATCCTGTATTATTAGCGCTTGTAGGTTGAGCTCCGCCTGACCATAGATAACTATAACCAGCAGCAACTGTCCCCCCTGTAGCAACGACACTTGCAGTACCATCAGCCTGCCCACAGTGTGAATTTGTAGAGGTTACGGATAAACTAATGGCAGGCGGTTCATTAATATTTACTGAAGTGGTTGCTATGCATCCATTAGCATCTGTTACTGTTACGATATGGTTTCCGGGGCAAAGACCCGTATTATCGGGTTGATTGGGAGTATTGCCATTGCCTGCACCCCAGTTATAGGTGGATGCTCCTGTCCCACCAGAGGCCTGGATACTACCTGTTCCATCACACAAACCATTACAGGAAATATCAGTAGCGTTCAAGGTAGTAGCATCAAGTACCGGGGCTACATCAATTGTGAAACTGGTAACTGCGGAACAGCCCCAGGTATCAGTTACAGTAACTGTATATGCTCCGGGAGCAAGATTATTCAATGTATGGCTTGTTGCAGAAGTTGTATTGCTTACGCCATGTGACCAATCATATGTAAAATCAGGATCCCCTGAAAGGACATTTATGGTTGCAGAACCGTCAGTTGAATACGAACAAAGGGTTGCTGAATGCGTTTCGTTGATGGTAACACCTCCAACATTCATGATGCTCCCGGCAAACGATGCGGTACAATTATTATCGTCAGTAACGGTTACTTGATATGTTCCTGAAGGCAGGTTTGATGCGGT
Organism: Candidatus Delongbacteria bacterium; assembly: GCA_027858215.1. Lineage (GTDB taxonomy): Bacteria > Bacteroidota > Bacteroidia > Bacteroidales > ML635J-15 > JAQIBY01. The sequence continues at coordinate 9,780 of JAQIDD010000181.1, forward strand.
AGATGTAAATTGAGCAGGGATGCAATCCCAACTATAATCATAATCTCCGGAAACTGTTCCACCCGAAGCATTTACTGTAATATCACCATCGGATTGCCCACAATGAGCATCGTTGGAAGAGATGGTTGCAGTAATGTCAGCAGGCTCTGGAATATTAACGGTAGCAGTTACATCACAGGCCCCCTCTGAGACTGTGACAGTGTGGGTGCCGGCACATAAACCTTGAACCGTTGCAATGGTTGGATCTGTACCACTGCTCCAACTATATGAATAAGGTCCCGGGCTACCGGCGGCAATTGCAGTTGCAGAACCATCACAAGAACCAAAGCATTGAGCATTTTGGTTAACTGATGTGTTAACCGTAAAGGGGATGCCTGTATCAACAATTGTAATGCTATTTTGAGCCGTGCATCCATTTCCATCGGTTACAGTAACGGTATAATTTCCTGGTGATAAGCCGGAAATTGATCCGGTTATTTCTCCGTTTGACCAGTTATAGTATAAAGGCATTGTATAATTGCCACCAACCGACACTGATGCTGAACCATTTGCTAACCCGCAAAATGCATCAGAACTGTTCATGGTAAGCGACATGGGTGCAGGATCTGAAATATTAAATGTATCAACTGTGTTACACATTGCATTAGCACCATCAGCAACTGTGACCTCATATATTCCTGCACATAAACCACCTGTCGTTTGATTGTTAGGGGTGTTCCCGTCAGAATAATTGTAGGTAAAAGTAGCAGGGCCTGTGGAATTTACTGTTGCTGTTCCGTCGCAGTCACCAGGGCAAGAGGGATCAGTAGTAAAAACGCTCACTGTTGGGATTGTTCCAACATCATCAATCGTAAATGATTCATCGTTGGTACATCCATTGGCATCTGTAACTGTTACACTATAGGATCCTCCACACAAACCGGTTTCAGTATCGTTTGTGCCACCAGATGACCATGAATATGAGCTAAGTCCGGTAGTAGCTGATGCTGTTCCATCGCAGAAGCCGCAATTTGATTGTGTGGTAGATACAGATACAGAAGGAGGTGGATCAACCGTCACTGGCATAGATTCCGATATAGTGCCGCCACAACCTCCGGAAATTGTATAAGTTATCGTAGCTGTACCCGGATTCTGAGCTGTAACAACACCGGATGAATTTACCGCAGCAACAAATGCGTTGTCGCTAGTCCAGGCTCCGGCACCTCCACCCAGAACAGCACCATTGGCAACAAATGGTTCCGTATCACCTACGCATAACGGGCTTAGACCACTTACGGATGTCAATGCTGATTGTGGTGTTATTGTTACAGGCACGGTAGCACATGCTGTATTATTACAATTTCCTTCAGCACGCACATAGAAAAAATTAACACTTGGAGAGGGTGTTACGGTAATAAATGTTCCGCTTCCGACATTTGTGCCACCACAACTTCCTGTGTACCATTCCCACGAAGCTCCGGTCCCAAGCGATCCGCCGACCCTGTTTAAGGTTATTGTTGACCCCTCACAGATAGAATCGGGACTTGCTATAGCTCCTGTTGGTGCCGTTGATAAAGTCTCCACTGTCACAGTAACGTTGGCACAACCCGTAACAACACCACCACAAGGATAAGTGCCCACCCTGCGCACAAAATAATTGGTGGTTGATGTGGGTGAAACAGTAATAGAACTATTAGTACCTAAAACACTTCCGGTTCCACACCCCCCAATGAACCATTCATAGGTGCAACCACCACCAGTTGTCCCTCCTGTGGCAGTAAGGGTTGTTGATCCACCATTGCATATTGTAGTTGTTCCGCTGATACCGGTTGGCGCTGTTGGTGGTTGTTGTACATTTACGGTAGCGCTTCCCTGTGTTCCCCAGCAACCATTATTTTCTGCCCTGAAGTAATACGTTCCTGAACTTGTTACGTTTTGCGAGGTAGAAGCAGTTGATGTGCTTGTACCATTACTGGTTGTGTTTTGCCAGTAAATTGTGCCTCCGCCGCCGCCGGTTGCCGTTAAGGTGGCACTGCCACAATGATCCCCTCCCCCTGAGACACTGGTAACTCCGGGTCTTGCATATACAGTAACATCTATATCATCAGTACAATATGTGACCCCATTTGATCCAATTATTTCTGTTTCAAAAGTGTACGTTCCGGGGGAGGCGTTTGTAATGCTTGACGTATATTGATCCGTTCCATAAGATCCCCAACTCCAAGCTCCTGTATATCCATTTCGATAGTGTAAACGGGCATTGCCATCACAGCAGCCGGTGGTGCCATGAGTAACGGTAAAACTACCTCCTTCACATAATGTATAAGCGGTTGAGGTTGTGTTGCAATTTGATAAAGACCTTATCATTTCAACTTCAGGTTCGTCTGTTGTTGAGGAATCATTATCCCAATCATAGATGTAACCGGGTTGGGGACATTCATTATCAATGTCGTTATTTATTTCTGTTTTGGATTTTTTATTGTCTGACTGGTAAGAATTTATTACAGCAGAATTTTCAAATTGGGCATCTTCAAGACAGGATAGATTGTTAGTCATTGCAATGTCACTCTTCCCAAATCCTAAGGACAAAGAAAAAAAAGCAATACTTAATATAAAGACAATTCTCATTTTATTATTCGCTTCAATTTTAAAATCTGCTGTAAAAATATAATTTAAAAATTAAATATAAGATAAATATATAATCTAATTATTCACTTTGTTTAATGCTTTCCAGATATTCCTGGTATGCTTCCGGATTATTTTCAATCCATTCTTTTTTACGTTTTGCATAATCAGCTTTATCTGCTTCCGGATTACCGGTATGTTTATATTCGGGGAATCCTTCAATAGCAATGGGCGTTCTGGGACTTTGTTCGGGATGTTCTTTTAATTGTTGATCTTGTTTTTCAAGATGTCCGTTTTTGGAAACGATTTTAAAAGCATAATCCACATCAAGTTTTTTTAGAATATTACGGACATAAGCAGCATCTACATCCTGGTTAACATAAAGCTGGCATCTGTCTTCCATATTCGGGGTTTTGAATATCCTGCCATCAGAGATCGAAGGATCCATGAGCAATCTTTCAAGTATGGCATTTTTATGATCTTCATCGTTTATACCATCAATATGAAAATAAACCGTTTTTTCAGGGCCCAAATTTTTCACATGAGTAAATTCCAGTACGGGTTCTTCAGCATTGAAAACACCCTGAGATAAGCCTGGGAAAGAAATCAGGCTGATCATTGCAAGCAAGAAAATATATTTTCCAAAATTAGTATTCATGGTTACTGTTTTATTAGTTTCTAAATAAAGTCACTTGTCCTTGTTTATTTTGTGTGTTACCGTATTTGTCTTTGGTTGAAATTTTCCACATATAGATACCTTGTTCAGCGGGTTGACTTGTTTGCTGGTTAATCCCTTTCCAGGGATTGTCAAGATCATCTGTTTCAAATATCAATTGTCCGTTTTTATCAAAGATCAACATTCTATATTCCATTGAGCGGATATCTTCTCCCACTGGTCCAAAACTTGCATTTACACCATTGCTGGATACATTGAATGCGTTTGGCACATAATAATTATGTTCAATTTCAACGTCAAGTTTTTTTGTTACTTCCTGCATACATCCATGTTCATCAGAAACCGTTAATTTAACCGGATATGTGCCGTTGGATTTAAACTCATAATCCACAACCGCTGTATTGAACTGCCTTTCGTCAACAGACCAATGACAGGAGATATCTCCGGATTCTACAGTGCTAAAGGTATATAG
>JAQIDD010000184.1 GCA_027858215.1 Candidatus Delongbacteria bacterium
GTAGGAAGATGAATGTAATCATACCTTGGCATCAAGGGCATGGTTTCAGAATAATACAGATTATCATAAAATGGAATGTCCGTACTATCATTACCAATACCCAGCCAACCCACATGTTCACCTGGTTCGACGGTTGGGTCGGTCATGTCGGGAGAATGATCGGGAGAATAAAGCCGGCCTTCTGCTTTGAGGTAGGTGGGCTCTCCTTCATACAAATGAAAATAGGATTTTGAAAAACGGATTTGGCCAGCTTCCCTCGGGTCTGAAGAAATTCGTCCCCTGAAAGAAGTATCAGCAATGTTTTCGTAAGTAGCAGTTACGTTATAAGATCCCGCCACTATTTCCGCCGGATTGACGACGTGGACAGTGCGTATTTCCTCCATTGAATTGCCGGCAAGGTCTGTAGCAGTATAAGTAATCTCATAGTCTCCGGTACTACGTAATCTGCCTGAATTATACAAAGACATTTCATCTTCGAAATCACTTATTACCGTAACATCTTCGGCAAAGTCTTTATTGTCTTCAACAAGTACCCCCGGATCCTCAAACACCGTGTATAAAAGGACGGTTGTGTCTTGTGGCTGATCAAAATAAATGCTGGGTTTTGTTGTGTCATCATCCGGACATCCGGTAAAAACAATCAACCCAACGATTGAAATCAATACGATAATGCTTGTTAAAAAACGTTTCATAATGACAATGAAGTATTAGTTAAACATACGCTGCTAAGATAATATTTTTTTTTGTACAAACAATATTTTTATTTTTTGTTGTAAAAAAATTACGTTTAATTACTAACGTGTTTTACAACCAGATTGGTATTGCATAAAAAAAACAAACATTGACCATATCATCAACGGGGCGTATATATTTCATCAACTTTGTCGGCTCCCTGTCCGGGATTGTCCTGGTTGCTGATGGTATAATGCAAGTCTATTTGCGTTATGTTATCACCGGAATAATGAATCATGGACAGAGGTAAATCCGTATCGGGGTCTTTTTGTCCTGTAATGATGTAATTTATGCCCGATGTCTCTTCAGTGATTTCATGAGTCGGAATGTGGATGTAATCATACCGATTCATCAGTGGCATGGTTTCATAATGATACATGCCTGCGTAAAATGGAGTGCCGGGATTGTCAGATGTACCAAGCCAGCCTGTGTAATCATCCGGTGCTGTGGCAGGGTCGGTGATGTCAGGGGAGTAATCAGGGGAATACAACAACCCGGTTAGATTCAAATAGACGGTATTTCCATCAACATCATGTACGTAAGCTTTTGAAAAATGAACGTTCCCGGCCTGGCCGGCATCCGCTGTTATGTTGGCAACAAATGTTGCGTCTTCGATGTTATCATACGTTCCCTGCACGTCATATGAGCCCGCTATGATTTCTGCCGGGTTGATCACATGTACTGTACGGATGTCTTCGTATTGATTTCCATCCGTATCTGTTGCTGTGTAGGTAATCTCATAATCTCTGGTGCGCCGCACTTCTCCTGTGCTCAACTGCAACATAACATCCTCAAAATCGCTGGTCACTTCTATATCTTCCGGATTATCACTGTTGTCTTCCACCATCACACCGGGATCCTCAAACACCGTGTATAAAAGGACGGTTGTGTCTTGTGGCTGATCAAAATAAATGCTCGGAGGTATAGTTCTACGTTTTTCGCATCCGGTAAATAACACAAGGATGGTCAGTGAGAGCAATAAAATGGAATAGATTAATGTCTTTTGCATGATGGTATAGATATAAGGTTTTTAATTATGCTAATGTAAGCAAAATATTGTAATCATCACAAATTTTCTTACATGATATTATCATCTGTACAAAAAAAAAGTTTACTTTTGCTTTTTAACATCGATTAATATCAAACTTAACAAGCAATTTTAAACTATGAACATTCACGAATTTCAGGCCAAACAAATATTTAAAACCTTTGATGTGCCTGTCCTCGAAGGATATCATGCCGAGACACCGGAGCAAGCTGAAAAAGCCGCCGAAAAATTATCTTCAGACAAATATGTGGTGAAAGCCCAAATTCATGCCGGAGGCCGGGGAAAAGCCGGTGGGGTAAAGATAGTCTCTTCACCAAAAGAAGTACATGATGCGGCACAGGAAATGCTGGGAAAAACCCTTGTTACACATCAAACAGGCCCCGAAGGAAAAACCGTTAAAAAATTGTATGTTGAAGCCGCTGCCAACATCACAGGGGAGTTTTACCTTGGTATAACTTTAGACAGACAACAATCTATGCCGGTAATGATGGCATCAACCGAGGGGGGTGTAGAAATTGAAAAGGTGGCAGAAGAAACCACTGAAAAAATTTTGAAAGCTACCATCAATCCCTTGTATGGATTGCAAGCTTTTCAGATTCGTGAGATGGCTTTTGGGCTTGGTTTGACGAAAGAGCAAATGAAACATTTTGGAAAATTTGCTGCCGCATTATACAATGTATATATTGAAAATGATGCCAGCCTCATTGAAATCAATCCCCTTGCTTTGTTAGATGATGACCGCCTGATTGCACTGGATGCCAAGATGGGATTTGATGACAATGCCCTGTTCCGGCAAAAAGAGATTGTGGAAATGCGTGATTTTAGTGAAGAAGAGCCCACGGAAACCGAAGCGGATAAATACGGTATGTCTTATGTAAAACTTGACGGAAATGTGGGATGCATGGTAAATGGTGCAGGCTTGGCCATGTCAACCATGGACATCATCAAATACAAAGGTGGAGAACCTGCTAATTTTTTGGATGTTGGCGGAGGTGCAAGCGCTGAAACCGTGGCCAAAGGCATGGAAATCATATTAAATGATTCTGCTGTAAAAGCCATCTTTATCAATATTTTTGGTGGCATTGTCCGTTGTGACCGGATAGCAAATGGCATCATTCAGGCTACTCAACATGTGGATATCCCGGTGCCGGTAGTAGTACGATTAGATGGCACAAATGCACACGAAGCCATGGATATCCTTAAAAATTCAGAAATACCGCAGCTTGTAGCTGCCAAAGACCTTAACGAAGGGGCTGAAAAAGTTGTTCACATTGTAAAAAACTAATACCATGAGTATTCTAGTCAATAAAAATTCAAAAGTTATAGTCCAGGGATTAACCGGTAAGGAAGGTAGTTTTCATGCTCAACAATGCATGGATTACGGAACCAATATTGTGGGAGGTGTCACTCCAGGAAAAGGCGGCCAAACTCACCTGGGCAAACCCGTGTACAATACAGTTAAAGAAGCACACCAGGCCACACATGCCGATGTATCGCTTGTGTTTGTGCCACCGGCTTTTGCTGCCGATTCCATCATGGAGGCTGCCGATGCAGGTATTAAATTGGTTGTCTGTATCACAGAAGGCATCCCGGTGAAAGACATGATGTACGTTAAGCAATACCTTGATAAATCCGACACCCACATGATTGGGCCCAATTGCCCGGGCATCATCACGGCAAATGAATGCAAAATAGGTATCATGCCCGGTTTTGTATTCCAACCCGGAGAAATCGGCCTCATCTCAAAATCAGGAACGCTGACTTATGAGGCAGCTAATCAGGTGGTTAAGGCAGGGTTTGGTATTTCGACAGCTGTGGGCATTGGTGGTGATCCCATCATTGGGTACTCATTTATTGATTTGCTCAATATGTTTGAAAAGGACCCGAAAACCAAAGCCATTGTTATGATTGGAGAAATTGGTGGTGACATGGAAATCAAAGCTGCAGATTACATTAAAGCACATATCTCAAAACCGGTGGTAGCTTTCATTGCCGGCCAGACTGCTCCCAAAGGTAAGCGCATGGGACACGCCGGTGCTATTATTGCCGGAAGCAAAGGGACTGCCTCTGAAAAAATATCCGCCTTAAAAAATGCCGGTGTTAATGTTGCTGATACGGCCGCCGAAATTGGTCAGAGCTTGAAAGAAAGCCTGTAATATATTTATACAAAAGCCATTGCATGCTTTGATGCATTTCATCCTTTTGGCAGTTATGTCTGTTGTAATGTTAATTTCTTTGTAGGAAATGTGAGATTTGTCATTTTTTTATATTATATATATAGCCATGTTATATGGATATAATTGACGTCAAAAACAGTATTAGTTGATAAAAGCAATTTTATACTTACTCGAATGTGCTAAAAAACACATTTAACGTCTCATAAAATATATATATTTGAATTTGATTTAATAGCCTAATAATAAAATCTGTTATGAGGGAAATTCACGTTTCAAGCTTGACAAAAGTCATTAAAACCTTATCCATTGATGCTTCAACAGTAGCCAATGACGATTTGGTACAAAGTCTGAAAACCGCCCGGGAAAAAGAAAAATCGCCGGTAGGAAAAAACGTTTTGGGGCAACTATTGGAAAACATTGAAATCGCAAAAACCGAAAAGATCCCCATTTGCCAGGATACCGGATTTACCGTTATTTATATGAACGTAGGTCAGGAAGTCCATTTTGTGGGAGGAGATGTTGAGGAAGCCATTAATAAAGGAGTGGCAGAAGGATATACTGAAGGGTATTTGCGTAAATCCATTGTGGCCAATCCAATAACAAATCCCAAAAACACTGGCGATAACACGCCGGCAATCATTCATACCCATATTGTGCCGGGTGATAAAGTTGAGATTAAATTGTTGCCCAAAGGAGGCGGATCAGAAAACATGAGCCGTCTGAAAATGATGAAACCAGCTGACGGAGTTGAAGGCATAAAAAGGTTTGTCCTGGATACCGTATCCGAAGCTGGAGGAAATCCATGCCCACCCACAGTCATAGGCGTGGCAGTGGGAGGTACCTTTGATCACGTGGCGTACCTTGCCAAAAAGGCAATAGGCCGGCGTTTTGGTGAAAGGAATCCCGACCCCCAAATTGCCCAATGGGAAACCGAATGGCTTGAGGAAATCAACAAGATGGGAATCGGCCCTGCCGGCCTTGGAGGCAATACCACATCACTGGAACTTTTTATTGAAGAATTCCCAAGGCACATTGCAACTTTTCCTGTTGCCGTTAATATTCAGTGTCATGCAGCCAGAGTTAAATCCATAACCATTTAAGACGGAGGAATCATGAGCAAAGTAAACCTTGAAACACCATTAACTGACGAAAAAGTAAAAAACCTTCAGATAGGAGATGAAGTATTTCTGTCCGGCATAATTTATACAGCCAGGGATGCTGCCCATAAAAAACTCGTTGACCTGATCCATGACAATAAAGCACTGCCTTTTGATGTAAAAGGCAGCGTAGTATATTATGTAGGACCCACGCCTGCACAGCCTGGTCAGGCTATCGGAGCAGCAGGGCCTACCACCAGCTACCGCATGGACCCTTTTGTTGAGGACATGTTTAAAGCAGGGATGAAAGGGATGATTGGCAAAGGTGCCAGATCAAAACCTGTCATTGAAGGCTTGAAAAAATATACAGGTGTGTATTTTGGCGCTACAGGCGGTGCGGCTGCTTTAATTTCCAAATGCATCAAAAAAGCCGAAGTCATCGCTTTTGATGAGTTGGGGCCTGAAGCGGTACGCAAACTGGAAGTAAAAGATATGCCACTTATTGTAATTAACGATTCTACAGGAAAAGACCTGTACAACGAGGGCAGAAAAGCCTGGGAAAATAAATAATAAATAATGTCTTAATCTAACTGTTATGAGCAATTTTTTTACATCATCAATCGGGAAAAAGTTTATTATGAGTTTAACAGGACTGTTCCTGATAGTCTTTTTGATCATCCATCTAACCGTTAACTCAATGATTGTTTGGGATAGCTCCGGCGAACTTTTTAACAGGGCTGCCCATTTTATGGATGTTAATATTGCCATTAGTATCATTGAACCGATCCTTGCCATTGGTGTGATTTTGCATTTAATTTACGCTTCGATTATCACCTTGCAAAATCAATTGAAACGCAATGTTAATTACGCTGCACTGGGAAGGTATAAAAAACGTGATGTCACAAAAGAAAGCAACTGGCCCTCACGAAACATGTACATTTTGGGAGCCGTTATCATCACGTTTCTGGTAATTCATCTGATTAACTTTTATTGGAAAATGAAATTTTCCGGTGACCCGTTACTTGAGGAAGCAACCGCCGCCGGAGGAAATGTCGAAAATGCTTTTGCGCTTGTTACAAACAAATTCCAAATATGGTGGTACGTAGGCATTTATGTAATTGGATCCATTGCCCTTTGTCTGCATTTGTATCATGGTGTATGGTCTGCTTTTCAAACACTGGGATGGAGCAATCGTAAATGGCGGAACATATTTAATGTCATTGGCGTGCTCATCAGTGTTGTCTTAGGTGGTGGATTCGCTTTCATTGCTTTGTTTGTATATATTCAATCATTAATCTAACCCGACAAAATTTTATTATAATGACTGTATTAGATTCAAAAATACCGGAAGGTCCCCTTGCAGATAAGTGGACAAATCATAAAAATTCACTCAAACTGGTAAGCCCTGCCAATAAGAAGAAAATGGAAATCATCATGGTTGGAACCGGTGTTGCAGGTGCAGCAGCAGCAGCCAGCCTTGGTCAGATGGGTTACAAAGTGAAAGTGTTTTGTTACCAGGATTCTCCCAGGAGAGCACATTCCGTAGCTGCCCAGGGAGGTATCAACGCATCTAAGAATTACCGCAACGATAATGATTCCGATTATCGCTTGTTTTACGATATGCTCAAAGGTGGCGATTTCAGAGCGAGGGAAGCCAATGTGTATCGTGCTGCCGAAGTGAGCAACAGCATCATTGATCAACTAACCGCACAAGGGGTTCCTTTTGCCCGGGAATACGGTGGAACCCTTGCTACACGTTCTTTTGGCGGTGTTCAGGTGTCACGGACATTTTATGCCTCCGGGCAAACCGGACAACAGGTATTGCTTGGGTCTTATACTGCCCTGAAAAGACAAATAGCCAAAGGAAACGTAACCATGTATTCACGCAGGCAAATGCTTGATATCGTTGTGAAAGACGGACAAACTCAGGGCATCGTTTGCCGGAATCTGGTTACAGGTGAAATGGAAAGGTATGCAGCGCATGCTGTGGTACTGGCTACTGGTGGTTACGGTACCATTTATTTCCTGTCTACATTGGCTGTTAATGCTAGTGGTGCTGCTGCATACACAGCTTATAAACGAGGTGCGTTTTTTGCCAATCCCAGCTTTATTCAGATACACCCTTCATGCATCCCACAGCTCAATGAATACCAGTCAAAACTTACATTGATGTCTGAATCCCTGAGAAACGACGGACGTGTATGGGTGCCAAAAGAAAAAGGCGATAAACGTAAACCCGGAGACATCCCTGTTGAAGAAAGGGATTATTACCTGGAAAGAAGATACCCTGCTTTTGGGAACCTGGTTCCCCGTGATATTGCGTCACGCGCAGCAAAAGAACGCTGTGATGCCGGATATGGTGTGGGCGAAACAGGGTACGCTGTGTATCTTGATTTTGCAGATGCCATCAAAGCACAAGGCAAGAAAACAATCAAAGCAAAATATGGAAACCTGTTTGACCTGTATCAGAAAATTACAGGAGAAAATCCTTATCAGCAGCCCATGAAAATATACCCTGCCGGACATTATACAATGGGAGGAATTTGGGTAGATTATAACCTCATGACTACAGTGCCGGGCTTGTTTGCCATCGGAGAAGCCAATTTTTCAGACCATGGTGCCAATCGTCTTGGAGCAAGCTCACTGATGCAGGGGTCTGGTGATGGTTATTTCATTTTGCCTTACACCATCGGCGGTTACCTCGCTGATAAAATTAAATCCAAACCTCTGTCAACCGATGATCCCGAATTTGAAAAAGTTGAAAACGAAGCCAAAAATAAGATTGAAAGATTGATGAACATCAAAGGAAATACATCCCCGCTGGCTTTTCATAAAAAACTTGGTAAAATCATGTGGGATCATGCCGGGATGGCAAGGAATGAAGAAGGTTTGAAAAAGGGACTGAAAGAAGTAACTGACCTGGAAGAGGAATTCTATAAAGATTTAAAACTTACCGGTGATACAAGCAGCATGAATCAACCGCTTGAAAAAGCCCTGCGTGTAGCTGCATCCTTTGAAATTTCCAGGTTGATGTTGCGTGATGCACTGAACAGAAAAGAGTCCTGTGGAGCACATTTCCGCGAAGAATATCAGACTGAGGACGGCGAGGCCATGAGAAATGATGATCAATACATGTACGTGGCAGCCTGGCAATACAAAGGTGATGGCAAAGAACCTGTATTGCACAAAGAAGAGCTGAAGTTTGAATTTGTTACTCCAACCAAACGTAGCTATAAATAGAATTTTATTTACAAATGAAGTATAAAAAACAGATAAGATGAAACTTACACTCAAGATCTGGCGGCAAAAAAGTCCTAAAGATGAAGGCAAATTTGAGACTTATCAACTTGATAATGCATCCCAGGATATGACTTTCCTCGAAATGCTGGACGCTATGAATGAAAAACTCATATCAGAAGACAAAGACCCGGTGGCATTTGAACATGATTGCAGGGAAGGTATTTGCGGTTCATGTGCCATGATGATCAACGGAAAACCTCACGGGCCGGGAAAAGAAATTACCACGTGCCAGCTTAACATGAAAGCGTTTAAGGATGGTGATACCATTATGGTTGAACCATGGCGTACAAATTCATTCCCTATCATAAAAGACCTCGTTGTGGATCGTAGTGCATTTGAGAAGATTATGGAAGCCGGGGGTTTTATTGATGTGGATGTAGCTGCTGTCCCTGATGCCAACGCATATCCTGTTGAAAAACATAAGGCTGAAGAAGCGTTTGATGCGGCTGAATGTATTGGATGTGGGGCTTGTGTTGCAGCCTGTAAAAACTCTTCTGCCATGTTGTTTGTTGCTGCCAAAGTATCACAGTATGCACTTTTGCCACAAGGTAAAATAGAAGGTGTCCAACGCGCATGGAATATGCTTATGAAAATGGATGAGCTGGGCTTTGGTTCGTGTGCCAATACAGGTGCTTGTGAAACCGAATGCCCGAAAGGTATCAGCCTGGCTCACATCGCAAGATTAAACCGTGAATTTATTAAAGCCGGTTTTACCAAATTAGCCGGAGAAAAACGATAACCTTATAATTTTAAATACATTATGGAAAAAATAAAACTTGATCTCAGTAACCTGGATAAGGTTTTTCCTGAAAATTTCACAGAGGAACAAATAGCCAATGCCAAAACAGTGTTCCTGAAAACTCTGGCAAAATCAAGCCACAAATTTTACAGTGGAAAAATACAAACAATCCCCAAGGCACCTGTGCCTGGCTTTAACTGGTTCAATGTATGGTACACACCCGGGGTATCAAAAATTTCAACCAGCATACGTGATGATAACAGCCTGTCATTCGAGTTGTCTAACCGTGGCAATATGGTGGCTGTTGTCAGTGATAGTACCCGCGTGCTGGGTGATGGTGATGTAACACCTCCCGGCGGCCTTGGCGTGATGGAAGGAAAAGTTTTCCTGATGAAATACCTTGGTGGCGTGGATGCAGTGGCTCTATGTGTGAACAGTTATAATGACAAAGGTGAACATGATCCGGATAAAATCATTGATTTTGTAAAAATGCTTGAACCCAGTTTTGGAGCTGTTAACCTGGAAGATATTTCCCAGCCAAACTGTTTTAAAGTGCTTGACACCCTGCGTGAAGAATGTGATATCCCCGTATGGCACGATGATGCCCAGGGAACAGCATCCGTTACGTTGGCAGGCTTAATCAATGCATTGAAAATCGCCGGTAAAAAAATGGAGGATGTTAAAATTGTGATGTTGGGTGCAGGAGCATCCAACACTACCATTGCACGTTTATTGTTAGCTGCTGGCAGTAATCCTGATAACCTGATCTTGTTTGATTCAAAATCTTCATTGCATATTGACAGGGATGATATCCGTCAAAATAAGGCCTTTTACAGAAAATGGGAATTGTCTGAAAAAACAAATCCCAATAAAATTACAGACATCGGAGAAGCAATGAAAGGCGCTGATGTGTTGATTGCCTTATCAAAACCAGGCCCCGATACAGTAAAACCAGCCTGGATATCCTCTATGGCCGAGAAATCCATTGTATTTACCTGCGCCAATCCTGTGCCGGAAATTTATCCTTATGCTGCCAAAGAAGCAGGTGCTTTTATTACAGCCACAGGACGTGGTGATTTCCCCAACCAGGTGAACAATTCCCTCGGTTTTCCGGGTATCCTGAAAGGCGCCCTGATGGTACGTGCCCACAGTATTACCGATAACATGGCTGTTGCAGCCGCTGAATCACTGGCTAAATATGCTGAAAAACGCGGCATCAACCCGGATGATATCATCCCGAAAATGGATGAAAGTTCCGTGTTCCCTGAAGAAGCTGCTGATGTTGCAATGCAGGCAATCAAAGATGGTGTGGCACGTGTACATCTTTCCCGTGAAGAAGCTTTTAACATCGCCAAAAAGGATATTGACTTTGCACGTGGTCTTACTCATCACCTGATGGATGAAAACTACATTGATACCGTACCGCAGGAACTGCTTGATGATGCATTGAAAGCGGCGGTTGATGAAGTAAAATAAATTTTTTCATAAGCATGATTTTTAAACGCTCCGTGTTTTGCGGGGCGTTTTTATTTTTATTTGTTCGCCACCCTCCGGGTCGGTGTACGGCTTATAGCCGTATGCTGCTCTGCGGGTGTTGATGGTGTTTTTTAGGGAGCTTCGCCTGTCGCTCCTGAAAAACACACAACACCAACACATCGCAGCACACGGGCTGCCAGCCTTCCGCCTGGCGCAGGTGATTGCAGAGACCTTATTTGGCATAAAATTAAATGGCGTTTTTTTTGTAAATTATATGACTGTGTAACAATGTAAACAGCAAAATTTGCAACGCAGAAAAATGGCAAAAGAACAAGTCAAAATGTATAGGTTATTTTCTTACATGCCCTTAATGTAGCACTATTTAAAAAAACTCCAAAATGGTTGTTGTGATAGTGTTCAATTGTGATTCTGATAATTCTGTGTGCATTGGCAGCGACAACACTTCATCTTTTAACATAGCAGATACCGGGAAAAATGCGTCATCATGTTCATACGCTTCAAAGGCTTTTTGGGCATGCAACGGTACAGGGTAATAGATGGCGCATGGAATGCCATTGTCAAGCAAATGCTTTTTTAAGTCATCGCGTTTGCCGTTGGTGATGCGTATGGTGTATTGATGAAAGCAATGTGTTGACCATTCCGCACGTTTTGGTGTCATGATGTGTGCACAGGATGAAAGTGCCGAGTCATAATAATCAGCAGCTCGTTGCCTGGCTTTGTTGTAATCATCCAGCCGTGGTAATTTGGCATTCAACACGGCGGCCTGTATGCTATCTAGACGGCTGTTCACGCCAATTCTGTCGTGATAATATTTTTTGCTAGACCCGTGATTGACAATGCTGCGGATTTTTTCACCAAGGGCATCATCGTTGGTAAACAAGGCTCCACCATCTCCATAACAACCCAGGTTTTTGGACGGGAAAAACGATGTGCACCCGATGTGGCCGATAGTGCCTGCTTTGGCTTGTTCTCCGGATTTGAATGTATAATCGCTGCCAATGGCTTGTGCGGTATCTTCAATGATATACAGGTTGTAACCCTCTGCCATTTTCATCAATGGTTCCATATCCGCTGTTTGTCCAAACAGATGCACTGGCACGATGGCTTTGGTTTGGGGAGTGATCATTTGTTGTACCTGGTGAATATCCATCAAAAAAGTTTCAGGACTAACATCCACCAACACTGGCTTCAATCCCAGCAATGCAATGACTTCAACAGTTGCAATAAAGGTAAAGTCGGTTGTAATGACTTCATCTCCCGGTTGTAAATCCAGGGCCATCATGGCAATTTGAAGCGCATCTGTACCATTCCCGCATCCCACAGCATGTTTTACCTGCATGTATTCAGCCAGTTTTGACTCAAATGCCTTTACCTGTGGACCTTTAATGAATGCTGTATTCTCAATAACATCTGCAATGCCTGCATCTATTTCGCTCTGTATTTTTTTGTATTGATTATAAAGGTCAACCATTTGAATTTTTTCCATAGCATGAATTTTTTTACGAAAATAATAAGTTTTGATGTAAAACATAAATGATTTGATTTATTATGCGTGACAATCCGGGATACTGTCATGAAAAAGTATGTATAGGGAGTTTTTCTACATTAGGGTTTTGAAGTATCGTTTCAGCAATCACACTGATTAATTTTTAAATCCCCAGTGTCTGCGGTGTTGCTGCAGGCTTTCATGCGAGGGATAAAAGCCTTTGGTTTCCGGCAGCAAAATGGCTTTCCCTTTTTCCATCCAGTGATAAACTGTAGGTAAAACCAATAAGGTGAGCAGGGTTGAAGTAACCAATCCGCCAATTACGACAGTAGCAAGCGGAGATTGTACTTCAGAACCCGGGCCGGTATTGAAGCCATAGGCACAAAACCCAGTGAAGCAACCAGGGCTGTCATAAGCACAGGCCTGAGACGATCGGCAGCTCCGTCAATAACAGCTTTGCGTAATCCTTCACCTTCCTTTCTTAGTTCATTAAGATGTGATATCAGCACAATACCGTTAAGTACAGCCACACCAAAAAGAAAAAAGCCGCCCGGAATTCCGAACGGCTTCATTTTCCTGGTGACTGATCGGAGGTTCGAACTCCGGACCCTCTGCTTAAAAGGCAGATGCTCTACCTGCTGAGCTAATCAGTCAACCTTATTCCCTCAATTGGGAGTGCAAATATATATGCTGTATTTTAAAATCCAAAATATAATATTGATTTTTTATTTATTTTTTATGCAGTGATGT
>JAQIDD010000221.1 GCA_027858215.1 Candidatus Delongbacteria bacterium
AAAGCACTTAGCCCGCAACAACGGCGGTGTATATTCGATTGTAATCCCTGCATGATGGTGCAAATATAACACAGTCTGTGCGTATTGCAATTAATTCATCAACCAGGCCAGCAATCCGGAAAATCTTGATGCGAAAGAATTATTAGAAGTCCCCTTAATTGTTATGTTTTGCTGTCATCACCCGTCCGTCTCCCTGGTAATCAATATTCACATTGACCCTTTCCGTCGGGAGGATGGATTCCGCATTTTCAGGCCATTCGATGAAAATCATATCTGCCATGTCAAGGTATTCGTAAAAACCGGTGTGTAATATTTCTGCCGGTTTTTCGATGCGGTAAAAATCATAATGGCAAATGTGCTTATCACCGGCGGTAAAATATTCATTCAGGATAGAGAAACTCGGACTTGTAACATCATCTTCGACCTTCAAAATATTGCAGACAGCCTTGATAAAGGTAGTTTTGCCGGAACCCATGGGGCCATAGAATGCAAATACCTGATGATGTCCGAAATCGTCCAGAAATTGTTTTGCTGTAATGTGGATATCATTGATGGTTTTTATGTGGTATGCCTTCATTGTTCTGATTTTGGCTTAAGATGGATGATGGGGACAAGCATTTCTTCGAGTGATATACCGCCATGCTGAAACGTGTTTTTGTACATGTTCATGAAATGTTTGTAATTGTTGGGATAGACAAAATAATCATTGGCGGTGGCAAAAATATAAGTAGAGCTAATGTTTGATTTTGGCAGGTATGCTTTGGGGGCTTCCCTGATTTCATACACTTCTTTTGGATTGTAATTTAGATTTTTTCCCTGTTTATATCGCAGGTTAGTGGTTGTTTTACGGTCGCCGATGACTTTAACCGGATGTTGCACCATGATGCTTCCGTGATCGGTGGTGAGGATGAGTTCGATATCGTGCTGAGCCAATTCCTGCATAAGTTCATGCAACGGAGAGTGGGTGAACCATGATTTTGTAAGTGACCTGTAAGCCGGCTCGTGAGAGGCCAGGTCTTTTATCATTTTCATATCGGTTCGTGCGTGGGATATCATATCCACAAAATTTACAACAATAGCATTCAGGTCATGACGTAATATGTGATTGAGCTTGTGTTGTATTTTAGTACAATAATTGATGTCAACGGCTTTTTCAAAGTGGATGGTTTTTTCTTTTCCAAAAAACCGGTTTATCATATTGCGGAGCATCTCTTCTTCATAGAGGTTTTTACCGCCCTCTTCGTGGTCATTTTTCCAGAGCTCAGGGTAGATTTTATGTATTTCAGAAGGCATTAAGCCACTGAACATCGCGTTTCGGGCATATTGAGTTGCTGTAGGAAGTATGCTGTAATACACATCATCGGATTTGACATGATAATAACGGGAAACAAGTGGTTGAATGGCTTTCCAGTGGTCGTATCTCAGGTTGTCAATGACAAGCATGACCACTTTTTTTCCTGCTTTAAGTGAGGGAAATGCTGCATGTTTGAGCAACTGGTGGGACATCACAGGTCTGTTTTCAGTGTCCGATGAAAGCCAGTCTGTGTAGTTTCTGCTGACAAATTTGGCAAAGCTGAGATTGGCTTCATCTTTTTGCATTTTCAGCACATCGTTCAAGGTATTGTCATTTGAAGCCTCGATTTTCAGTTCCCAATTTACCAGTTGTTTATAAATGTCTTTCCATTCACTGTGAGAGGGAGACTCATTGATTTGCATGCCAATCTTACGGAATTCAGCCTGATAATCCATACTGGTTTTTTCCGAAAACAGGCGTTCATGTTCAATGTTTTTTTTGATGCTTAACAGGATTTGGTTGGGATGGACGGGTTTAATCAGGTAATCGTTGATGCGTGCACCAATGGCCTGGTCCATAATGTCCTCTTCTTCGCTTTTTGTAATCATTACCACAGGGACATCAGGAGCAATGGATTTTATTTGTTCAAGTGTTTCAAGGCCACTGAGCCCTGGCATATTTTCATCCAGGAAAATAAGGTTATAATTGGTTTGTTGAACCATTTCAATGGCGTCCTTGCCATTGGTTGCTGTATCAATGGTATATCCTTTATGTTCAAGAAATATGATGTGTGGTTTCAGCAGGTCAATTTCATCGTCTGTCCACAAAATTTTTATATTATTCAGAATTGGGAGAAATTTAAGGGGCCTTCTATT
>JAQIDD010000306.1 GCA_027858215.1 Candidatus Delongbacteria bacterium
TCATAACAATCTTTCACTGCTTCAATAACAGCCTGGCGGTTTTCTTCGACAGAACCATTCCAAACATCATCCGGCCTGTAAGTAATATACATCACAGGATCATGTGAAAGTCCTTCAACAATAACCTTGGCATTGGATTCACCCACCAAAAGTTTCATGCATTTTGACAAGGGATAGCCATCTATGGTAATGCTTTGCCTGCTTATGTTATCCCACTGGGCATCGCTTTCATTATTTTCAATGATTTCCAGGTTATCGGTTTTTACCAATTCGTGGTTTGCTATGATTTCGTTGTCTTTTGTGTCATTTTGTTTTGGATTTGAAGTGCAGGAAAACAAAACAATGACACTGACCATTAGCAGAAGGGTAGTTTGAACTGTTTTTTTCATAGTCATATAGATAAAAGGTTAAAAATAATATCCAAAAGACAAACCAACATCCGGTTTGAGTAAACTAATGCTACCAACAGGAACCGTTTTGACAACAGTAATAAACTCAGCATAACTTTTACGATCCAGCATTATGCCTGCGTATGCATGAATTGTAAATCCGTTGTTGTAAACGTATTGATATCCCAAAACCATGCTTCCCCTGACGGAAGTAATGGAAAACTCATCATCGGAGATGCAGTTTTCATATTCATAGGTTTGGTTGTAGCGATAATATCCTACCGAAGGCCCCACGTAAAACCCATGCATCACAGCATTGATATAATACCGTGCACCAAGTGTCATTCCAAATCCCCTTGCATATTGTTTTGATATGGTATCACCATATACATCTGCTTTCTGAATATTCATTGACATTGGTATAATGACATTCATCCGGAAAAAACCCGCCAGCCGTTCCGATAAATTAGATTCATAGGTTCCATATATTTCAGGCCAGAAACTCATGCGCTTGTCAGACATGCTGTCAACTTTCATGAACATCCCGCCCGAAATGGTGTGTTTCTTTTCAAATGACGCATCCAACTGAGCCCATAAAAGTGCGGGGACACAAACCAGGAACAATATGAAACCACTTTTTTTCACGCTTTCAATATTACAAAAAATGATTCAAATTAAAAATGCGTATTACTATGGTCAGGTTTCAATTATTGTTTATTTTACACCAAATTAAAAATCATGAACACGCTGCGATTAAAACTCGGAAATGCCAACATTTATTTCATACGTTCTGCCGTCGGTTGGATGCTTATTGATACCGGGATTCCGAAAAAAAGCAAAAAAATACTGGGTTTCATGCGCAAACACAATATCCAACCCTGCAAAATCCAACTCATTGTTATTACCCATGCCCATTATGACCATGTAGGGAATCTGGAGTATTTAAAATTTTTGACCAATGCCCGCATTTTCATACATCAATCCGAAGCCGATATCATTGAACAGGCTAAGCTTGTTTTGCCTACACCCGTTACGCCGGTGGCAAAATTGGGAATCAGGATGTTCAGCTTCTTTAAACGACGCATGAAATTCACCCCTGTGAAAGCGGATGAAACCATTCAATATAAGACAGACCTACGTCCTTATGGGTTTTCTGCTTCTATCATCCCTACCCCGGGCCATACTGAAGGTTCTATCTCAGTGATGTTTGAAAATGGGAATACGTTTACCGGAGATGCCTATTTTAATCTGAAATTCACATCGCATGTTATCCCTCCGTTTATCAACGATAAAAAGGCACTGCTACATTCCTGGCATCTGCTCAACGAAAATGGATCAAAACATTTTTATCCCGGCCATGGCAAGCCTTTTGATTTTAATAAGTTTCTTAAATCGTTTAAACGACTCGAGAAGATATCACAAAAATAAAACGGGGTATTTCTTTCACACTATCATTCTGGACTAATGCAATGACAGAGCAAATCCTGCATAACATTACAACGTCATGAAACAATAAGCATAAAATCAGCAAAAACATTAAAATTTATTAAGAGCTGTATTTTTCGGCAGGGAAATTGTTACTTTTGTTTGGAAATCTTTAAATAATTCAAAAATGAAAACACGCAGCACAATCCTTACGCTTTTGGTATTGATGATTGTCATCCCAATTCATGCACAGAAAGAAATCACACTGGAAGATATTTGGTCAAAAGGACGGTTTCATCCGGGCATGGTTCGGGGTATCCGCAGCATGGATAACGGCAGGAATTTCACCAGGCTTAACATGACCCGCAACAGCATTCTAATGGCAGATTATGAAACCGGTGAAAAAGACAGCGTCATTTTTAAACTCAGCAATTTTGAAGATACATACAAAAACGATTGGATATTCGACTATAAATTCAGCAACGATGAAAATCTCATCTTAATTGCCACCGGACATGAATCCATTTACAGGCATTCATACAAAGCAAACTTTCATATTTTCAACAGAGAAAATAATTCCATTACCCCTGTGAGTGAAGGAAACAAAAACCAGGCAGCTGTATTTTCTCCGGAAGGCAATTATGTCAGTTATGTGCTTGATAACAACATATATCTGTATGACATTAAAACCGGCCAAACCACACAAATCACGGATAACGGCGAAAAAAACAAGATTATCAATGGCATCCCGGACTGGGTATATGAGGAAGAATTCAGTTTTGCAAAAGCTTATACCTGGTCAAAAAACAACCAATGCATTGCATTTTTAAAAACAGATGAAAGCGCTGTAAAAGAATATAACATGCCAATATATGGCGAACTTTATCCTCAACAATATAAATACAAATATCCTAAGGCTGGTGAAGAAAATTCTGAAGTCAGTGTGCATATTTACGATATTCAAACAGGCGAAACTCAACAAGTGAAGCTTGATACGGAAGGCGAATTTTATGTCCCCCGGATATATCAAACAGCCAAGCCATCTGTGTTTGCTGTAGTCAGCATGAACAGGCTCCAAAATGAATACAATTTGCACAAGGTAAATGCAGCAACCGGGGAGTCAGACATCATCCTCTCCCTCAACGCTGAAAATTACATCGAGCTGCATGATGATGTAACATTTCTGCCGGATGGAGAACATTTTGTAATGACTCATTCAGGAAGTGGCTTTCGTCATTTGTACCGTTATAACATGAACGGGGAGTTACAAAATCAGATAACATCCGGAAATTGGGAAGTGACTGATTTTTATGGGTACGATCCCAATGAAGAGTTGTACTATTATCAATCAACGGAAACCTCGCCACTGCAACGCAATGTGTATGCCATCAACAAAGACGGGAAACAAAAGAAAAAACTGAATGAAAAATCAGGAACCACAACATTCAAATTCAGCAAGGGATATAAATATTACATCGAAGAACACACTGACGCCAACACCCCTTTGACAGTAAGTCTGCACAGAAAAAACACGGAATTTGTCCGCACGCTTGAAGAAAACACCGGACTGAAAGAAACCATGGAGGATTACGGTTTTCAAAACAAAGAATTTTTCACTCTCAAAGCTGCTGATGGTGAAACAGAGTTAAATGCGTGGATGATTAAACCTCCGGATTTCAACAAAAGGAAAAAACACCCTGTTTTGATTTATTCATACGGGGGCCCGGGTTCTCAGACCGTTGCTGATGCATGGGATCACAACAACGGATGGTGGCAATTGCTGGCTCAAAAAGGATATATCATTGTGTCTGTGGATAACCGGGGAACGGGTTTCCGTGGCAGGGATTTCAAACAAATCACATACGGAGAATTGGGTAAATATGAAACAGAAGATCTGATTGCAAGTGCAAAACAACTGGCCGAACATAAATACATTGACGGAGAACGAATCGGTATTTTTGGGTGGAGCTTTGGCGGATACCTGACCAATTTATGCCTGACAAAAGGCGCAGCACATTTTAAGGCTGGAATTGCGGTGGCACCGGTAACCAACTGGCGATATTACGATACCATTTATACCGAACGGTACAACGGGTTGCCCCAGGATAATGCCGGTGGATATGATGACAATTCTCCCATCAATCATGTTGGTAAACTTGAGGGAGAGCTTTTGCTTGTACACGGTACAGCAGATGATAACGTGCATTTTCAAAACAGCATGGATTACATCAACAAACTGGTAGCTGCTAATAAACATTTTGATATGATGGCATATCCGAACAGGGACCACGGAATTTATGGAGGAAATGCAAGGTTGCACCTGTACACAAAAATGACAGATTTTTTGATGGAGAACTTATAACGCATTAATTTCATCAGCATGGCCGGGATAAAACGGTGATATGTAATATTGAACTGAAAAATATGTATTGATATTTATGGAAAACATCATTGAGCTATATAATCTTGTCAAGAATTACGAGATGGGCATTCAGACAGTCAGGGCTTTACGCTCTATTGACATGACCATTAAAAAGAATGAATATGTCAGCATCATGGGCCCGTCAGGCAGCGGAAAATCCACGCTGATGAACATCATCGGATGCCTTGATTCTTTAACAAAAGGCGAATACATCCTCAACGGCACCAACGTAAGCGAGATGACCGACAATGAGCTGGCAGAAATACGCAACCAGGAAATCGGTTTTATATTTCAGGTTTTCAACCTCTTGCCTCGCTTCAATGCGTTGGACAACGTAATGTTGCCATTGGTTTATGCCGGGAAAAAAAAGAAAGACCGGGAAGAAAGGGCGAAAGAAGTACTAGCATCTGTAGGATTGGAAGACCGCATGAATCACAAGCCCAATGAACTTTCCGGGGGGCAACGCCAACGGGTTGCGGTGGCACGTGCCCTTGTCAACAACCCTGCCATTATTCTTGCCGATGAACCCACAGGCAACCTTGACACCAAAACCTCGCTTGATATCATGCAACTTTTCGAAAATATTCACAATGCCGGCAATACCGTTGTATTGGTGACCCACGAAGAAGACATCTCGCATCACGCACACAGAATTATTCGCTTACGGGATGGAGAAACTGAATCAGATATCATTAATGAAAATCCTATCAGCCTTATAAACACATAAGTTATGCCTAAAATATACACAAAAACAGGTGACAAGGGAGAAACCAGTCTTTTTACCGGCCAAAAGGTGCAAAAAGATGACCCCAGGCTGGAGGCATACGGCACCATTGATGAACTCATTTCGTGGATAGGAATGATAAAGGCTTACGACATACCTGAAGAACAAAGCCATACGCTGACTAAAATTCAGAACGGCTTGTTTTCAATGTGTTCCCATATTGCTTGTGACCCAATTGACTCGAAAACAAAGCATCTAAAATTGCAGCAACCTGATGACGAGCACATTCGTTTTATTGAAAATGAAATCGACAGTATGAATAATAAACTACCGGCACTCACAAACTTCATACTGCCGGGAGGGGATCCACAGGTAGCATCTTGTCATATTGCCCGCACAATTTGCCGGAGGGCAGAAAGGCGAGTTGTAACAATTACTAAAAACACAAAAGATACTAACAATTTTATAATTTCATTTTTAAACCGCTTGTCCGACTATTTCTTCGTTCTGGCACGATATACAGCACATAAAAAAAATAGTGTTGATATTTTATGGAATACTGATGTTAGAATTTTAATATTTATTATAAATTCTCAGTCGTTAAAATAAAGAGAC
>JAQIDD010000327.1 GCA_027858215.1 Candidatus Delongbacteria bacterium
TCTTGTTTATTTTTAATATTCTTTTTTAAGAATAGTCCCTTTTTTTATTGTACCGTTTGTTGTTTCACTCCACAATTAGAGAGATGAAAAAAACATCAACAACGTGGTGAAACTTTACAGTTAGGTTACAAATAAATTTTCACAATAAGAATGATTTTTATAAACAATAAAAGCCCAATCAATGAAAGAACACATACCCCAGTAAAATGGCAGCAATGATACCGGCCAGATCGGCAATGAGGCCGGCTGTGACGGCGTGGCGGGTGTACCTGACACCTACCGAGCCAAAATACACAGCAATGATATAAAACGTGGTATCCGTGGCGCCCTGGAACATGCACGACAACCGCCCCACAAAACTGTCCACACCATGAATATCCATGGTTTCAACCATGAGGCCACGTGCACCACTGCCGCTGAGTGGTTTCATAAAGGCTGTAGGCAGAGATGGCACAAAATCAGTATTTAACCCCAGGGCTGCAATGCCTGATTCCAGTCCGGAAATGATAAACTCCATGGCACCGGACGCACGAAATACCCCGATGGCAACCAATATGGCTACCAAATAGGGAATGATTTTTACTGCCACCTTAAACCCCTCTTTGGCACCTTGAATAAAGGTATCATACACATTCACCCGTTTTCGGACAGCAAGGGAAATAAACAAAATGATGATGGTAAACAAAATCACATTGCCTGTGACAGTAGAAACAATGTTTGCTGTATCCGGATCCAGTTGCGAAAATCCATAAATAATTCCCGCAATCAGCAAAGACATCCCTCCGAGAAACAAAATAATTACCCTGTTGAGGAGATTTATGCGTTGAAAAAACGATACCGCAATGATTCCGGCCAATGTAGAGAAAAATGTAACCAGCAATATGGGGAGAAAAACATCCGTGGGATTGGCAGCTCCCATTTGGGCGCGATATACCATCACAGATATGGGAATGATGGTGAGGCCGCTGGTGTTGAGTACCAAAAACATAATCATGGCATTGGATGCCCTCTTTTTGTTTGGGTTCAGCTCCTGTAGTTGTGTCATGGCCTTAAGCCCAAGAGGTGTTGCTGCATTATCAAGACCCAGCATATTAGCAGCTAGGTTCATCACAATGCTGCCATTGACACTATGATTTTTGGGAATCTCAGGAAAAAGTTTTGTGAACAACGGGCTGATCGCTCTGGAAATCAGGTTGATGACGCCACCTTTTTCACCAACTTTCATTAATCCCAGCCACAAGGTCATCACGCCGGTGAGCCCCAGTGACAGTGTAAAACCAAGTTCCGCATTTTCAAACGTGGCATTGACCATATCGGTAAACACGACCGTATCTCCCAAAAAAATGAGCTTAGCCAATGCCACCACAAAAGCAATCAGGAAAAACGCCACCCATATGTAATTCAAAACCATAGCAGCAAAATAAACCATTTAATTAAACCAGATATAGACAAACAAAAATATTTGTCCACAGCGACGTGTTGATTGATTCTGCGTAATCTGTGATTTTTTGGGCAGTTTAACCCTGCCTGCGAGCCTAATGGCCGGCACAATCTACCCGCTTGCGCCGGGCTGCAAAAGAACAATAACGATATGTATACTTTACGCTTAGCGATTAGCATGAGCTACAGCCACCGCTAATTTGCTTAGTGGAAAGCATGCAATGTGTGCCAGAATTGAAATATTTTTTGCAAATTTGCTGCATGGAATGGTTTTTTCATACAAAGGGCAATGCAATTACTGCCGGGGATTTGCAACATCTGGTAACACACGGGGCCCCGGCACACCAACACTTGCATTACATCAAAGGTGATGATTTTTCTCATGATGAAAAATACGTGGCACGGCTGGCTAAAACCGTTTCAGCCATGGCAAATAGTGGAGGAGGTATTATCATCATAGGAATAAAGCCATCACGACACAAAGCCAGCAGTTTTACCCCAATTCAGCAGGACCCGGATATTACCATTATTAAACACATTTTGATAGCCAATATCAATCCTTTTCCTGACGGTATTAAAATCAATTCTATTGAAATAAAACCTGAGGCATTTTGCCTGGCAATAACGATCCCTGCCGGGAAAGAGGCCTATATGTTTTCAGATTACAGGTATTATGGGTTTGAAAACCATAAAGCAAATAAACTTGGTGCTGATATAGTCAGTGCCTTGCATCATAAGACCACAAGAAAACATCTTGAAATCTACAGTATTTATAATACTCAAGGCGTTCCGGAAATGAAAGGCGGGAAATTTTCCATTGTCAGGTTTTATCCTAAGGTGCTTATTCGCAATGCCGGAGATGCCATGGAAAAAGAGTATAAAATGGAAATAGTTATGCCTGCTCCTTTATACGAGGAAAACAGCAATCTTACAAGCCATTTCTCACATTATGAAGGCAAGGATGTGGTGTTTGCATTTCCGGGAAGAACGCCTGTTTTTGGCAGTGAAATCAACATGATGCTTGATTTTATGTTCAGAGTAACGCCAGATAGCATCAATAGTTTTTATAAAGGGACCCTGCAATTGCGTCTGTATTATTCTAATGGTGTACACCGTCAGAGCTTTCCTCTTTGTGAATTGTTTACCTATCGCGGGAAGATGTTAAAACAGGCAGATTTCAATCTTCCTGACTTAGAATAAGACACGATAAGTTTATCGACAGACTCTAATTACAAAGGTAAAACATGAAGTGAACATCGTTCCAAACTGATGCATATTTCCTTAAATACTTAACTATTTTCTGCTGATAGATATCATCGCCGAAATGTATTTGAAGGTTATACAACCCGGGAACCAGGACTGAATCTGAAAGTTCTGATAACACAAAATGATGTTCGCCTGCTGTCAAATTGCCCATATTCTTTTCAAACACTTTCTGTCCCATGCTGTTCCACAACCGGATGGTGATATCCGATTCAATTTTCAGGTACGCATCAATGTTAATGATGTTATCGAACGGATTGGGATACACATCCAGATTACCATAAGAAATACCGGGAACACCGGTCAGATTGTCGCAATACACAGTGTTTGAATACGCATAATTATATAAATTTCCGTCTCCGGGCTGACACGGGTCTGGTTTTCTTACCATGATCTGGTAATATACGCCGTCTGCATCCGGGTTCATTTCGGTGTAATCAAAATCACTATACAAGACAGAGTCCACCACTTCCATATTGGAGGGTGATGTTCCCCTGCGGATGAAATAATACACAACAAAATAACCTTCATAGGAATCCCACTCAAGATAACAAGCACCGAATTCATCTTCATCCACATTCAGGCTAATGTTTGAATGCAAATCGCCCAGGGAAGATTCGTTTCCGCAGGTATCGACTGCTGACAATTTATAATTTTCATCATGTGATTCAGCATCCGAATCGGTATCTATATAAATACCCGGATTGGTAAATGGAACGGTGGCAAGCAATTCAAAATCGGAAGTAACCGGATTTTCCTTATAAATGTTATATTCTGAAGTACCGACGTTGTCTGTTTTGTTCCAGATCAATTCCACGTGATTATCGTCATTGATAGTTGCAAGGCAAATATCGTCATCTTCGTAAGGATATGACAACATCACTTCGACGGTATCGCCATATTCACAATCATCCGTATCAACAACAAACACATGATAAATATCTTCGGAGTTTACATCAATGGCTTGTGTCGTTTCACCTGTGTTCCACAAATAAGAAGCATATCCGCTGCCGGCATCAAGGGTTGTGCTTTCACCTGAACAAAGCCAGGCCAGGCCACTATCAAATGCCCCCAGGTCTTGTAAGGCTGGTTCTTCCAATATAGCAGATTCATGCATTTCACATCCAACACTGTTAGTAATGGTCACAAAATACTCACCGGGCCCTAAATTTGTAGCTACAGGGGTATCACCGGCACCATTCGACCACTGATATGATAAGCCTGTTGCTGTACCACCATCCACAACCACTTCAATCTCTCCTTCTTCTGCTCCATGGCATGGCATGTCCGTTACATTGACTTCAATAGTATGGGCATCGGGATCCGTAATTTCCACAGAATCGGATATTTCACAATAATGGGCATCGGTGACATCTATATAATACCATCCTGGTTCACAACCTGTGATGATGGAATCCACATCCACAATGTTGCCTTCAAATGTCCATAAATATTCAATATAGGGTTGTGTTCCTCCCTGTGGTATGGCAGCAATACTACCATCGTCATATCCCTGGCATGTGATGGGTGTTACATCAAAAGACATAGTAAGAGGGTCTGGTTCTTCAATGGAAATGGTCGAATCGATCATGCAACTATTGTCGTCGGTAACCACCAGGGTATAATCACCAACACCCAGATTGTCAATGCTTGGATTGGTGCTGTAAACACCGGGTTCCCCGGCGAGTGTCCATTCGTAAGAAAGTGTGCCGGTACCTCCGGTTGCCCCTGCTGTGATGCTGCCAGTTGTATCGCCATAACACAACACATCTTCTGCATCAATGGTTGTGAATTCAAACACAACCGGTGATACCAAATTGTATGATTCCGACAGGCTACAACCATTGGCATCGGTAACCGTAACGGTATAATCTCCCGGGCTCAACCCGGTCAGGGTTTCAGTAGAATCTCCGGTATCCCAGTCTATGTCATAATCAGGTGTACCACCTGAAATGGCAATCTGTATTTCACCATCGGTATCCCCATAACATTCCACATCGACAATGGTTTCTGTTACAGATAAAGCTTGTACTGGTTGTGATATGGTTTCAGTTAAGGTTTCTTGGCAACCATTGGCATCGGTAATGGTAACTGTATAATCATCAGCAGGTAAATCTGCAAGGTCTTCGGTTTCTACGCCGTTTGACCACATTATTTCAAGGGGAGGTGTCCCGCCTGAGGTGGTTAAGTCAATGGTACCCGTACTGTCTCCGTGACATTCAATATCCGTTGTCACAGCAGATAATGCAATGGCATCGGGTTCAATGATGGTATTGTTTCTGGTTACTGTGCATGTTCCATCATCCACAGTGACAGCATAAGTGGCAGGTGTCAGGTTTTCCCTGAGCAATCCGCTGCCGAGATCACTCCACCCATACGTGTATGACGGATCATCCATAAACAATTCGATAACGCCATTGTCTTGTCCGTTGCAATCAATTTGATCTATACCCAAAACGGCATACATCTCGAGCTGGGGATTGAGAAAAACGGTTGTGTCAAGGGTAAATTCGCCCAGGGTATTTTCTACTTTGAGATGATACTGCCCGTAAGGGAGATTATTAAAATCTGCTGTTCCCTGCCATGTTCGGCCATTGTCAATTGAATATTGGTAAGGGGGATTGTCCGTATTTTCATCAATGGAAATGCTGCCATCAGCCGTATTCAGACATGTGGGATCAGTAAGGCTAAAGGTATTGTCTGATTCCGCACTGAGGTCCACACCGATCAAACCATTGTTTGAACCCATGAAATAATACGTGTCGTGAAAATTCGCAATGGCTGTTTTATTGCTGTAGCTGCTGCCACTGAATGTGGGACCGGATTTTACAAATGAATCAATATTTCCGTTTGTATAAAGCAATGAGAGTGATACGCCGGGATTCATCGTGATAATATCGGTGATTGTTTCTCCCGGATACGTATGTGAATAGGTTGTCCATGAACTACCATCAAATATCGCTAAGGTAGTGTCTGTGCCTGCCCAGATACCATCGGTATCTTCAAAGAGGCCATCAACAACAGTTCCACCGAGATCAATTGAATCATAATTGGTAAAAGTGGAGCCATCGTAAACAGAGATGCCCCGCTGTGTAGATATCCAGAGGTTTCCTGACGCATCTTCGAGCAATGCGTTGACAGAGTCGTTGACAAGCCCGTCTGTCATCGTAATCGTATCCATGCTGCCATCGGTGAGTATTTCCATCAGGCCGTAATATGTGCCTGCATAGATGGTTCCATTGGCCATAATTTCCACGGCATTGACCGTATCGTTAACAAGTCCATCTACAGAAGTATAATTCTCAAACGTTTGGTTGTAATATTTAGACACGCCCAGGTGAGTGGCAAAACAAATAGTATCAGCTTCTTTGTTTATGTCAACCACTTTATTCCCGGCAAGCCCATCACTAACTTTGAATGTTCTCCAGTATTCTCCGGTAAATTCATTGGCTCCATGCTCAGTGCCAATCCACAAGACACCATCAAAATGATGAAGCGTGTTTATGGAACTGTCAACAAGGTGAAGATTTGTGCGGACATTGTTATATGCATTTTCTGTATCACAAACAGAAACACCACGATGAGGAGTAGCAAGCCAAATCCTATTATCAGAGTCCACAAATGAAGATTTTATAATATCTTCAGACAACCCATTTTCGTAGGTTAATGTAGAAAAACTGGTTCCGTCATAGTGAATAAGCCCTTCATCAGTTGAAAATAAAAAATCGCCATTTTTCATTTGACTGATATGGAGAATATTATTAGTAGGCAAACCATTGCCAGTATTGAGGTAAGTCCATTCGGCCTTATTAAAAATGCCAATACCACTGCTTGTTCCCACCATAACATTTCCATTAAAATCCTGATATAAAGCACGAACAAGATTAGATGGTAATCCTTCATTAATGGTTAAATTAGTAAATGAACTTCCATCCCAGATGTTAGTCCCATTAGCTGTTCCTAACCAAACCTCTCCCCTGTGGAGAGGTAATATTTCAACAACTGAATTACCTGTAAGGCCATCATTTACATCATACACCTGCCAGGAACTACCATCAAATACCGATACCCCTGCATTGGTTGAGCCTACCCAAATGTTTCCTGATGAATCTTGTGCAATGGCCCAGTTGGTGTTAGATGCTAAGCCATCAGCAGTGGTATAATTTGTCCAGCCAATCCCATCATAGACCGATACGCCATCTCCACCCAGGGCTACCCATACTTTCCCGTCAGTAGCTTCGATTATTTGATAAGCATTGGGATTAACAGGCCCTCCCAGATCGGCTTCCTGGGTCCAGGTTGTGCCATCATACCGGGCAATGCCCTGATAAGTACCAACCCAAATTTCTCCAAGGCTCTGAATTTCTGTCACCGATTGAGCTTGTTTGTCAGTTAAAGCTTCTTCATATTGAAATACAATGTCTGCCTGCCCTAAAAGATACGTCGCAGCAAAAATAAGATTGATTATTAGAATTGTTCTTTTCATATCGGAATATTTATTTTAACCAAAAATACAAAAAATATAAATGTAAAAAAGCAAAATGTGCTTTTTAGCTATTGTTTTTTTACAGAATTTATAAATATCAATTTGATATCTAAATGAAAACAAGTGATTTAGATAATATAATGCCAAAATAACAGTGTTGATTTTTGGAAGAATTAAATTGCCTTTCAAAAAATAATAAGATACTAAAGCTCAGATTTTCTTTTAAGGGGACTTCTAATAATTCTTTCGCATCAAGATTTTCAGCGTT
>JAQIDD010000328.1 GCA_027858215.1 Candidatus Delongbacteria bacterium
ATTATCCCTTTCCAACCACCTAAGCGATAAACGAAAATTAAAAAAGGAAGAGATAGAAAATATCGCAAAAAAAACGCTTACTAAAAACATTGACTTCATTGAAAAAGGCGACCACCTGTTCTACAGAAATCATCTCAAAACTCAGTTCAAAAATATTGTAGCCTCTCAACCAATTATACGCTCTTTAGAAAACACAATATCTCTAAATAAAAATTCAACTGATGCTGAAATTTCATAATACAATTGGAAACTCACATATCGAGTTAACACCACAAATACAAAAAAGGCTGAAAATACGACCTAAATCTTCACAAATTAATCATTTCCAGCAGCCAACGACCAATAAGCTGACATGTCAAGCAATTGTATGCAAGGGTAAACAAGCCGAAGCGTTAAAGCTGCAATATGGAAATGTCATGAAAGAACTCATTCCTGAGCAAGATAAAATCATCATCCAGGGAACTAATGACAATAAACAAGCGGAAATTTATCTGGATGATTTGTACAAAATAATACAAATGCCTACAAAAGAAATCATCAATGTGATATTGCTCAGTTGCAAAGATGCAAATATTGTCAATTCGTTACAACATGGCATTGTCATTACCGGCGGAGCAGCAAAATTAAAGCACTTGGACTTATTAATTAAGGATATGACAGGTTGTGAAGTACGTATTGGGTTACCCCGATGCAATGACAATAACAAGGAGTTTGACAGACTAAATGACCCATCCTACGCGACTGCAATTGGTTTATTACAATATCAATAGAGAATAAATATAACACGTATTAACGATAAAAATCACGAAAAAGGAAAGTATGAAACTACAAAATGGCTTAATTGCCATCGGAGGATTAGAAGGAGAAGGAAAATCCAGTGTTTGCCTTAAACTCGCAAACGATTTAGCAAAAACAGAAAATGTATTATTGATTAGTTATCAGCAATACAAAGAAAAACTTGAACGTCTTATTGAAAACTTTGACGGAAGCATGAGTGAAAATCTGTTAATTTATACAGATTTTGAATACTTTGGAGTCGGTGCTTTTGTTGAGTTAATGCAGCTTTTAGAGAGCAATCCGATTTCAACTGTGTTTATTGACAACAGTGATTTCCTCAATAAATATGACCCATGGGATACGGCATACGGAGATGTTGACGAATTTGTGAATGCAATGGCTTTTCTTGCTTCTCATTTTAATATAAGGCTTGTTTTCACGGTAAACATTGCTCAAAAAACCACAATTACGAGAAAACACCCAATGCTCAAGGACTTTAATTCCTCACGGCATATCGCAAATAAATGCGATCAGGTACTTAGCATCTATCGACCATTTTACTATGGATTCACTGAAGATGCGAACGGAGAACCCATCAATAAAAACCAGATTGATATTTATGACCTTAAAAACAAACATCATAAAACCCTGGTTTCGCCATTTCAATGGATAAGCTGAATTGAAAACAAAAACAGTTTGCCAATACCGCAATTTCATCTTGAAATTTTTACAATCTCTCTTCTTGCCCCCACAAATTCATTGCCTTCATAGCCATAAAACATTCCTGAATTTTGCTATGCTGCCGGGATTGGAAAAATCCGCAAAAAGGATTATTCCTTGGTGCCAAGCAAGCACATTGTATTTGTTTTTTGGAGAAACCCTAATGGCAAATCAAATAACAGCTGGCACTTTTCCTTAGAACATACGCACACTCTCTATACTTAACCACTTGATTACAATTTCGCTATTGCCTTACTCAATCAATCCACACCTCAGGCACTTCAACTCTTTCCCACTTCCCAGCAATTAACATGACTTAATATTGCAATCAACCTCCGTTTTTATTTTCGGGAATTTTCGCCGGAGGGGGTTGACATAATTTTGGGTATAAAAATGGCAAAACAAATAAGGGCTGCAAATCTGCCACCCTTTCCTTTTCATTGTAGCGAGAGGCGGGCTTGAACAGCCGTCCTCATGATTATGAATCAACAAAGAAGCACCAACAATCAACGCTATACGAATGACGTTCTGCCACTTGCATAATTCCACACAAAAATAAATAGTGGAAATTCAGTGCATTTTATGATTTTTTGTACTGATTTTTGTACTGATTTAAATCGCCCTTTGAAACAACATCCCCCTCCCTGAATCTCTGATGTAATAGTAAATAAAACCGCAGTACAAAACCCATGGCAGAAATGAATGGACTTACAGCATCCAAACACTTTAGGTTTTAATTTCGCTGATACCGGTTAGTTCTCCATATAATAACTTACGGTATCCATCAGTGCTTTACCATGCACATTTTTGGCCAGAACTTTTCCGTTCTCATCAAGAATGAAATTAGCCTGAATGGTCTGTACACGAATACGTTTCAGGAAATATGCATCATCGCCCTGCAAGTCAGAAGCCTGTACCCAGCGGTCGGCTCTGTCACGCTCTGTAGCTTTTAGCCAGCTTGTTTCATCACTTTCCAGCCCGTAGGCAATGATCTGTAAGCCCTGCTCATGGTATGTTTCCCAGAGCGGACCAAGCGCCTCCCGGTTTTCCAGACGACAAGGGGCACACCAGGATGCCCACAGATCGATGATGGTGAGTTTTTCACCCAGTGTATCGTGCAGGAAAATGGTGTCTTTTGTGATCAGTGGAATGACAGGATCCGGAAATACATCTCCAATTAACACTGGCAGGCTGCCAGGTTTGCTTGCCTTCTGAAGCTGCTTTAGCCAGGGATGATCCTGATGAGTCCTTTGCCATTTTTCAGATTGCCGGACCAGAAATTCAGGCACACGTTCGTAATCCGATTCCGGACTTACCCAGCGCAAAGCCACCATTGCCGGGATAAAGTAATCCGTGCTGTCTGCAAAGGCTATTAAATCGCGCTGATACTCCAGCGCTGCTTTTTCTTGGGCCATCAGCTCTCTGCCATCTTCTACATCCCAGGACTTGCCTGCAAGGTAGCGCTGAAAGGCTTTTTGGTTGATGTCCCGTAAATGCAATAAGGCCTTGTTCATTTCCGATGGCTGCTTCAATGAAAAACTCCGTTGAAAGGCATCTGCTTTGGCAGTGATGTAAAGTGATTCTCCACTTCGCCACACAAGCGGAAAGAAATTGGATTTGACTGCATTGTCGGATTGTAAATAATTGGGTTCTTTTCCCGGAATACCAATGGCAATTTCCAGCAATACGGGGTCACTTGTCTCCGGCAGCTTGTTAAATTCAAAACTGCCATCTGTTTTTACCTCAGCAGAATCAATCACGCTTCCGAAATACGAAGCTGCTACATCCCACAAGCCTTCCGGTTGAATCAGATAAACGGTGAGGTTCTCTTTGGCTGTTCCTGATAGTTTGCCTGATATGCCAGCCGGTGAATGACAGGCTATCAGAGCCAGGCTGATGATGATCAGGCTGCCGGTAATGATTAATGTAATATTTTTCATTCTGTCAACATTCGTGTTTGGGTTTGACCGGTTCGTTTTAAGTATCACATGCGTTCACACAATCTCTGCTAACAGCTTAACGTCCCCTTTGTTTAACCAGCCACAAAAATAAGGATATCACGCCTGATTGCAAAATTTCTTCCCAGAAGCTATGGTGTTACTGCGTTAAGGTTTTTTTGGGCGCCTTAACGGTCTCCGGCTGCTATCTGCTTTAAGCCACAGGCGTTTCTGCCATGCCATGCTTGTGAGCTTACTCCGGTCGCTACAGCATGGCGCAGAAAACAGCCTGTCCCTTAAAACAGGATATCCGCCTTCGCCCTGGCGCGGGAGTAATCGCTTTGCATGAAAGGATTTCAGAATCATGACCTGTGCTGCCTGAAATGGCAATTGGTTTTCAGAATTGAATTAAAATATGTAATTTTGGTTATGATTATGGAGAAAACCTGTAATTGGTATGCATTGAAAACACGTCCGCACAAGGAAGAGCATGTGTTGGTTGAGTTGGAAAGCAAAGCTTATACTGCTTACCTGCCGCGTATCTGGAAATACAAAAGCGCCCAAAAGCGGCAAAAAAAGCTGTTGATTCCCGGCTATGTGATGGTGCATGCCTGCTGTAGGGATTTCGAAAAACTGCGCTACATCCGTGGCAGCAAAGGCTTGTTAAGCATGAACGGCATGCCGGGTAAAATCACCGAAAGCGAAATGGACTTCCTCAGAAAAGTGTGCGGAGAAACCGATTATGAGCCTGAATTGAGAAACTATCAGGCCGGTGATTCAATTAAGATTCTCACAGGGCCCTTAAAAGGCCGTAAGGCTGTGGTGGCCGCCACCGACAGGCATAAAATCGGTATTGATTTGTGCCAGGGATCCTTCAGGGTGTGGGTCAATGGTAAAGACACCATGTTTGAATGCATATAGATAAGAAACGGATGATTATGCCGTGATAACACACAGCTTTAGGGCATTAGATCACTTTTCATCCACGCCTATGCTATTTCAAGGTGAATTACTGAGGCCAAAATTGCAAATTAGTGGATATATTCATCAAAAAAATCAGGACAAGTGTATTTTATTTGACAAAAGTTTATTAGTTTTGATGTGACGGTATGAGGGGAGAGCATCGCCAATATGGTTTTTTCTGGTTCTTTTTACTACAAGAGGGACGAAGCGGAGCTATGGGCTTTTAGCCGATATTAAATGGAACAGATGAAATGAGGCAGAACCATGAAAATACAAACGCATTGGATAATTAAAATCGGTTTTCACGTAAAATCAAACGACATGCACACAATATGGAAAGTGAAACATGTTAATTTATGAAAGACTTCTGATTACCCATCTCCCTTGCTCTGGAAATATGAATTTTATTGATGCTGTGATCACTGCCTGATAAAATCAGTTTATGTCTACAGAGA
>JAQIDD010000347.1 GCA_027858215.1 Candidatus Delongbacteria bacterium
CAAGCACAAAAATAAAAAAAATAATTAATTTGTTGGTTAAGCCAATTAAATCATGCTGCTATGCTACTGGTTTGAAAAACTGGATTTTTATTACAATCAAAGCGAATGCCATTGCCCCAAGGCGGGCCTGAGGGTGAAAGCGAAAGGGTTTCAAGTTTTCAGGTTAGCCAGACATTATGGACTATCGGCCGGTATCTTGATTTCTGCGAAGAATATAATTTAACAGATGATACCGGTGCTGCTGATTCCCTTGAAGCATATGGGGATTTCATCATAGATCATTTAATGAAAGAAATTTCATCATACCTTAACACCTATCACCCGGGTGAATTTACACAGAACGAACTGAACGCTTATTCTGGTCATTATGCGGTTGTCGATAGTATCTGGTTTACAGCTGATTTTGAAACATATCTAGAAATAAATAACTGGGCGCTTCTTGTCGCTGATACTCTGACGTATATTTATAAATACTCGGGAAAACAAAAGTATCTCGATGCTGCACAAAAACTGTACCTCACCGGGACACTTGACCAGGTCTGGCTGGGAGATCCCCCTGTATATATAGCATCAAAAGACCTTGTCAATTCATGCAATTTTGGTCTGGTTTACATGAATGAAACAAACCAAACCACAACCAATGATTGTGAAACCAATGAGTATCCGTCAGCGCCAGTGCTGACATCCCCGTCCGGAATTATTTTGCATATGACACCGGAACTGATATGGGATGAAGATACGAAGGCCACTTGGTATCAGGTCTATATTAGCCATACATCAGACAACTCAAAATATGTTCAATGGTATGAAATTGAAGATAATGATTCAACCGCTCCAGATGTGAGTTGTTCTGAAGGTAAATGTTCGGTTACGCTTGGTTCTGCATTGAAAAACGGTGAGTATGAATGGTGGGTCAGAGGATGGAACAATTGTGGTAATGGAGACTGGAGCAACGGAATGAGCGTTACCGTACAAAGAGAAGATACTCCTCCATCAAAAGTCACTCAAAGCACCCCGTCAGGGACTACACAAGATTTAACGCCAACCTGCACATGGGTGGAAGATCCTTTATCTACCTGGTATAAATTCTGGGTGGGATACCCCAACGGAGATAAGGTATTTGCCCAATGGTATGAAGCATTTGAGATTTGCACTGATGGCGTTTGCTCTGTCACGATTGATATGGCTTTGGAAAATGATAATTTTGAGTGGTATATTAAATCCTGGAATGATTATGGAAAGATTTGGAGTGATGGGATGAGTTTTACTGTTACAGAATAATCAAAACCATAGTATAGATGTTGTGAATTACAGCTGATTGAGGCCATCAGTATAGATGTACAATTGATTTGGTTTACAATGAAGCATTCTTTGAGGCGGCTATGGAATTTGATGCGTTTTCGTTTGTATAGAAAGCTACAAACAAAAATAAATGATGGTCAATCAAACAATATTAATAATCCGCTTTTATTAAAATACCCCTAAAAAAGGAGGGTAACTAATGCGTCACACATTTGTAATTCTATTTTTGAATGTAGCGGTTTTTATTTGTATGAATGTCAGCATGGTATTTGCAGACTGTTCCGGCACAGTAGATAGGTATGAGGATGGTAGCGATGGGATTCGCTTTGCAGACGGGACTGATGGCCCTTATGTTGACAACAGAAATGGCACTGTAACCGACCAGGGAACCGGCCTAATGTGGCAACAGGTTGATGATGGAAATCACTACACATGGAGTGAAGCCTGTCAATATTGTGATGAGTTGACACTTGGAGATTACACAGACTGGGAGCTTCCGGATATCTATCAGCTTGAAAGTATAGCTGATAATGAATATTCACCAACTATCAATATTAATTTTTTTTTGAATTGTAAAGCTGACGATTACTGGTCTGGCAGTACGAACGCTGATGATACGGATCAGGCGTGGTATCTCTATTTCTTCAATGGCAGCACCATTAGTTACCCTAAAACCAATGATTACTATGTCCGTTGTGTTCGGTCTGCTGGAACTTCCGGGCCCGGTACAGTGATTCTTGTTTCCCCTTCAGGAACTACAGAAGAAACAACACCAATTTTCACTTGGAATGAAGATTCCGCTTCCACCTGGTATAAATTATTTATCGGAGATAGTTCTGAAGAAAAGGTTCATGCACAGTGGCATGACGCTTCAAACATATGCTCAGGTGGCAGCTGTTCAGTTACCCTTGAATCAGAATTGCCAAGCGACAGTTATGAATGGTGGGTTAAAAGCTGGAATGATTATAGTAGTGTGTGGAGTGACGGAATGGCCTTCACAGTTCAGGGTGATGAAAATCCGCCTTCCAAAGTCACCCACACCTCACCGACAGGAACCACTCAGAGCTCTACACCAACATTCACTTGGGTAGCAGATCCTGCTTCCACCTGGTATAGGCTATGGGTAGGATATCCCAATGATGACCGCTTATTTGCCCAATGGTATGAGTCAACTGATATCTGTTCCGGCGGGAATTGTTCGGTTGTTCTTGACTCAGAATTACTGGATGGAGATTATGAATGGTATATCAAATCTTGGAATGATTATGGGAATGCATGGAGTGATGGTATGAGTTTTTCGGTCCAGGCAAGCTTAAATACATACTACCGTGACATTGATAGTGATGGATATGGCAACCCTAATGATTCAACAGAAACTTCTTCACAGCCATCAGGATATGTAACAGACAATACAGATTGTGAAGACTCAGACAATAGTATTTATCCAGGAGCGACAGAAATCATAGGGGATGGTATTGATCAGGATTGTAACGGCAGTGATCTACAGAATACCGATGTTGACGTATACTACGTTGCAACAACCGGAAGTGATAGTATTGGAAACGGCTCTTTGACTGAGCCGTACAGGACCATACAATATGCACTGGACCAATCCGCTTCTGGGGATACCATTATACTTAGAAACGGCACATATAATGAAAATATTAGAATCAGAAAAGCCAATACAACGCTTCAATCGTATACAAATGAATGGGCCGTCATCCAGTCACCCTTCAACGACGAGGAAAAAGATGTAACCCTTACATTTGATGCCGACTCGGATGGAAGTCGATTGCAGCGCGTTGAGGTCATTGGCGGCTATTGGTACGGTATTAAGTTCAATACAAAATGGGATTGGGGGGACGAAAATGATCGAACCGGGGCCTCAAACATCATTATTGAAGATTGCAAAATCCATGACACCGGAAATGCATGTATCAAAGTGACTCCCGGCTGCGATGATATTACTATTCGTCGCTGCGAAATCTATAATTCAGGCAGAACTCGATCGGATAGTGCGGAAGCTATTGATAACGTGAATGGTGATCGTATGACGGTTGAGCAGTGCAATATCCATGATATCACCGACACCGGACTTTATGCAAAGGGCGGGGCCATCAGTACAACCATTGACCGCACTTTGGTGAAAGATTGTGGGGGAGCCGGTATTTTGATCGGGTTTGACACTAGCCCTGAGTTTTTCGACACCACGATCAATCCAGATTATTATGAGAACATAAGCGGCACGGTCACTAACTGCATAATTATCAATACCCAATATGCGGGAATCGGACTATATGCCGCCAAAGATGCAAAGGTAATCAATAATACCCTGGTGGATGTTGCTCAAAACGGTCATGCAGGGCTGTTTTTTGGTATTACCTATCAAGATTGGGATGACACGGCTTTGCGCCCCGCCTCAATCAATCCGGTCATAAAAAACAATATCCTGATCCAGTCAGAAAGCACCAACACAACTGTCATTGAAATCAGGTATGATGATGAATTGGGAGGTCTCAGCGGTCTTTCGGGAATGCCATCCATGTCCAATAACCAGTATTATGTACAAAACGGCACGGCTTTTTTTGAAGATAACCGACCGAACAATGAATTTTCAGGCAACTTAACACAGTGGAAGGAACATATTTCCGGGGATACCGGCTCGGCAGAAGGAGATCCTCAATTTATAAATGCTGCAAATGAAGACTATCAACTGTCTTCAACATCCCCCTGTCGAGACGCTGGAACGTCAGACGGGGCACCCGGTATCGACTATGCAGGATCTGCAAGAACCCAATCGGGAATTGATATCGGTGCTTATGAGTTTACCAACACAGTGACATCAGAAGGGGGACAAGTCACCTATACATACAACGGGCAAGTATACCGGATCAAGGTCCAGGAAAATGCAGTTACTGAAAATATCAGCCAAGCACTTGACAGCTTGTCTCCATTGCCATATGGCGGAGAGGATTCCAATTTAAATGTTTCCCCAGATGGAAATTGGTTCGTGCTGGAAACGGAACGGTTTGATGATGATTGCGAGGGATGGAGTTGTATGGCGGTTGTTTCAAGTGATTTAAGTTCAGGCGATGTCATTCGGGTGGATAACAATGTGCTCCGCCAAGAGAATTTTCCAGTGATCGCATCGGGAGGAAATACAGTAATTTATTGCAACGAGGGCACCCATGAACTTGATCTATGGTCGGTGAGTCGTAGTGACAGCAATGGGGCTTGGGAAACACCGGTTGAACTGACCAGCTCATCTACATATGACATGAATTACCAGCCTGCTATAAACAGCGATGGCACTAAAGTCATATTTAACTGTACCAATGAAACCTATTCTGGTGCTGGATATATTTGTGAGGTTGGAACCGATGGGCAAGATTTTCGTGTAGTAATCTCACCAGCAGACAGCCCAGACAGCCTACCGAACACAGCAGACTTGAATTATCCGGACTACGCACCTGATGGCAGTATCATCTTTGAAGCGGATTGGAGTGGTGAACAACTTTGGCGGCTAACGGCTGGCACAACTGAGCCGGTCAGAGTCACGAATGCTTTTAGCAATGACAACTCCCCTTGCATACTGTCTGATGGAAGTATTGTCAGCCTCTGGTTAAATCGTTCCGGCGGACAAGGCTATCACGAAATCAAAATCATGAAACCAGATGGCAGCAGTTATTACATGTTGTTAACCGATATTGACGTGTTAGATATTGGTATGGGGTGTGGAAACTAAAACATCCCAAATAACAGAAATCGCAACCCCAACCTTTACATGGAATGAAGGCCCTGCTTTTATCTGGTATATGCTTCTGAAAGCTGTACGGATGGTAGTTGTTCTGTCACCCTTGAAACTGAATTGATGGATGGCAATTATGAATGGTATATCAAATCCTGGAACAATTCTGGGAAGATTTGGAGTGATGGGATGAATTTTAAGATTTCTGATTAATTAAAAAATACAAAATGTACTA
>JAQIDD010000048.1 GCA_027858215.1 Candidatus Delongbacteria bacterium
GTGGCTTTTTCCCGCAGTTCGTTTATATGCTTGTCTGTCAGCCCGGGAATTTGTCCCTGATGATTTAAAAAGCTCTGCAGTTGCCCCCAGTAAGCGATGCCTTGTGAGAGGCAGCGGTAAAGCAACTCTGTATCTTCAATGAGATACCACAAGTGCAACTTGTTTGTGGAATCACGCAGTAGGTCAAAATCCGGTGGTTTGATGTAGGCGGCGTATGCATGATGCGTTTTGCCTTCCGGTGGGGGTACACTGTAAGTCAGTTTTAGTGTTGTTGGTAGATTTGAAATATGGCGTACGCGTGCACCTGTGGTTTTGTTATCCAGAGGGACAACTGTATAATCAATGCTTTCTTGTTTATCAAGCATGGATTTCCATTTGAAAGCTTCATCTTCCTGGGCGGTGAAATAAAATACCTGTCTGCCTTCTTTGCTGATGGTTATCAGAGTTTCAATGATGGCTTTTGCCCTGATATCGTCGCTGTTGGCGAGCAATTCATCTGCTAGCAAAGGTAAACTGAGGGCTGTTTCATTGTGTTCAATGAAAGCCAGCCTTACGGCCAAGATCAATTGTACCCTTGTGCCTGTGGATAATTCAGACAATTGTTGTGATTCTTTTAAGATGGTATCTTTGGCTTTGAAAACCGTCTTGTTTTTGTGTTCATCGGTTAATAACTCATACCTGGCATTGGTGATTTTATTAAACAGGCTTCCACCCCGTTTCAACACTTCCGGTTGATTTTTCTCACGGTGTGTTTGTTTCAATGTTTCAATCACCATGTTGCCGGTAATGGAAGCCATGTTGGTTTCGTATAGTGCTTCCAGCCTTTTGCTTGCTTCGTCTTTTTGACTAAGCAGTTTTTCAAGTTCCTGTCCTTCTTTTTTTTGCTTTATTTCAAACTCAATTTCATTGATTTGTTTGTTGTATTCATCCCGTTTTTCGCTGATTTGGTTTTGTTCATTGATCTTTTCTTCAATTTCATCCGGTTTCAGTGATGTGATGTCTTCCTTGTGCTCCTCATACAGCGAATGCTGCATCATGTTCTGTTGTGTTTCATCGTACTTTTTTTGGGCGGCAAATGCTTCTTTGCTGATTTCATCGTAAGCGGGCTTTTGGTCTGTTAATTGTTGCAGTGCAAGCATGTCCCCGGCATAAATATGTAGCCTGTTGAAAATGTCATTGTATTTATTTTGGTGTGATTCCAGTTGTTTACGTTCCTGTTCGATGATTTTATTTTTGTCCTTTTGCTGTTGTTCTGCCCGGTTGCGTTTGTCTTCTTCGGTTTTGGTTGTTCTGAATATGCCGTTGGCTTCGGCAGCATCTCCGGCATGTTCAAGCTGTAATCGGGAAAAAATTTCATTGCATTTTTTCAGGGTTGTATCTTGTGCTTCGCCAAGCTGTGTCATTTCTGCCTTCAGTTTGGTATGTTTGGTGTGGGCATTTTGCCAGGCCAGGATGTTTTTTAAAAACCAATACATGCTACTGAAATCACTTTTGGCTGCATCCGGTAAATTGGGGACGGCTTTCAATTTATCAAGCAATTGTTGATGGGTTTTATTGATGTCGT
Source organism: Candidatus Delongbacteria bacterium (assembly GCA_027858215.1). GTDB lineage: Bacteria > Bacteroidota > Bacteroidia > Bacteroidales > ML635J-15 > JAQIBY01. Next base: position 1,565 of record JAQIDD010000048.1, read on the forward strand.
TGATGTCTGATTTCAGGTCTTCCAGTTGTTGATTCAGGTTATTAAGCCTCTCGGTGGATTTTTCCTTAAATTCAGCATTGTGTAATGCCTTAATCAGGTTATCCAGTTGGTCAGTTACATCACTCGAATTCCAGGATGAAGGGGTCTCCAGCTCGGTTCGCCGGTAATCCGCTTCACGGGTTGTCAGTGTGTTGTTTAGATTGCCTTGTTTTTTGTGTTGCAAGTTTGATATCAAAGGCAAACCTATGACACCGATTAAGCCGAACAATCCCGGCCATCCGAAAAGGAAACAAATTACAGCCGTAACAATTGCTGTGATGATCATTGCCGGCATGAGCCATGTATGGCGGGATGCTGAACGTACAGGTGTTTTTAACCACTGCCCGAGGTAATTAATGCCATTTATGAGTGTGTTGGAATTAGGTATTTCGCTTTTATCACTGATTTCCTTTTCAATCCGTTCAATTTCTTTGCGAATGATACGCTCCTTCGCAAACACATTGTGAGCACCAGTCAAAAATTTATCCAGGTCTGCAATGTCATTCAGTGTAATGCCATCCCATTCGCCTGGTTCAAGTTCGGGATTGATTTTTTTGATGCATTCTTTTTCTTCTGAAATGATGCCTTCGGTTTCTTTATCAATATCCCGGATTTGCTTTTCATTATCATCTAAGTTTTTAACGTAGTCTTCAAGTGTTGTTAAGGTTTTTTCCGGAACGCCTGATTTTGGGATATGCAGATTATCAAGTGAAATCTGAAGCTCATTGATTTCTTTTTCTGTTTGTTCTATGGTGTTTTTTATGTTGCGGATATTTGTTTCCAGTCCTTTTGCTTCTTCAACTTCTTTGCCCGTTACGTCTTTTAGTGTTTTCGGAAATTGGTTCAGGTGTTGGTTATTGCTTTCGGTTTCCTGTTTTACTTTGAGATAACCGGCCAGGGCTTGATACCATGATGTTAATTTTTCGGCCTGCCTGGTCTTGTTACGTTCGGCATACAGGTTGTCCAGTTCTTTTTCCTTATGTTTGAGTGAGGTGTGTATTTGTTTGAGATCCTTAAACTCTTTTTCTGCTTTTTTATATGCCAGGTATTCCTTTGTCCTGACAGTTGAAATCTTATCTTCAAATTCCAGTGTGGTTTTGGCTTCGTCCAGATCATAACCACCAATGGATTCTTTCATGATTTCGTCGGCAAGGTCATGTTCCTCTTTTTGGATGAGGTCCTGGATGGCAAGCATGTAAAGCCTTCTGTCATCGGCAGCGGGGATGTTGGTTAGTGGTTCATTTTTGCCGCCTTTTTGTGACAGCGTATTGCCGTGGTCAATTTTCAGAAACCAGTCAGCATCTGTTTTCACAATAGCTTCAGCATGCAGATGACTGATGTCATTTTTCCAGATGAGCGATTGAATTGTGCGGGCTGTGGTACTTTTTCCTGAAGCGTTTGCCCCGGTAATGATATTGATGTTGTTGTTGAGATCCTCCATGGCAGGCAAGCCGTTGGAAAAGCCTGGTGCTTTATGGATTTTCAGTGATTTGAATGTCAGTGCCGTTTTTTTCATGATTGTGCATTTTTAGTCTGTAACAGCAAAGCATCCAGGGTATGATTACAGGTTTCTAACAGGTACTCTCTGGCTTCATTGTCTATATCCGTATTGTCCGGGTCATAGTCATGAAAAAGCGTTGAGTATGTTTTGGCGCTGATCACTTCTTTTTGTTTTTTCTTCCATTTTTCCATCAAATCTTCGATAAATGGAGAGGTTTCGTTGTTCTCCAGTTTTAGTATTGTGTCTGCGAGAATGCCGGCCGGGGATGATTGTTTCGCCAGGTCTTTGAGCTTGGCACCGGCAGGTTTTAGTTTGTTGTGGAGTTTACGTACCGATGCGGTCAAATTTGAATCTTCAATTATCGCTTCATTGGTGATTTCCTGTTGAAGGGAGTCTACCAGGGTATGTTCCCTGAATTTTCCTGTTATTTCAATATCATAAACCAGGTAACGCAGGTTTGGGGATGTTTTTTGTATGTTGCCTACGTTTTTATTGAGTGCTGTCACGATGATGCTTCTGATGTCATTGACAGATTCAGGGGTGCCAGTGTCAATGGATAGCTTTTCGTATCTGACAGGTGAAAAATCCAGCCACTCATGGGTAATGTTGTTTTTGCCTTCGATGGTAAGTAATAAAGGCCCGTGTTTTCCCGATTCTTTAGAACTTAATGCATGGGGTGAGCCGGGATACAATATTTTACATTGGGTGTCTGACAGTAAGCCGGGTTTATGGATATGTCCCAGTATCCACATGTCAATATTTTTATTGAAAAAATCTTGTTCCTGTACGGGTGCGTAATTGCTGGATATCATCCCGTAGTCAGCATGCAACAGGCCGATGGCAGGGATGTCGGGATTGATGTTTTCCAGATTGAATTTGGTTAACGGATTAAAAGGCACGTAGGTAGCGTGAAAAGACCATCCTGCAATCTGAATACCCCCGTTTTGCGTATTCAATGTTTTTAGTTCCCATTTGCCATTTGTTCCCAGTAAATGCACATTGTTGAAATTTCTTGTTTTTATAACTTCCGGTAATACATCATGGTCGTGATTGCCTGCTACCATGCATACCGCGATGTTGTTTTCATTCAGTTTTTCGCAGCCTGTCTCTAAGGCTTTGTTGGCTTCGAAAAATTTATTGTCTTGGTCCACAATATCCCCACTGAGTAAAATGGCATCAATACCGGTATCAATGGCATAATCAACCATACGGTTCCATGTGTGTTTTGTGGCAATTTCCCGGGCATCTTCAGGCACGTCTGATGAGCGTTTACCCAAATGTATATCGCCTGTTGCCAGTATTTTTACAGCCATAAAGGATTGAATTAGATTACATGAAAAGACCCATAAAGAAAAACAAAAAATCACAGAATGAAAATGGGTAGATGTTGAACCTTTGGTATTTTTATTCAACAATCAGCAGCAACAATTGGCAGGTTATTTTTTCTGTCTTTGTAAAAACAAATAGAACGAGCCTGCATGTTCAGGTTTTTTTACAAAACATTATCTTCACATTTTTGTTTTGTAATAGTATATTATTCTGTCATGACTGATGATTTCAACACAGAAGCCCTGATAAAGGAACTTGATTTTCAGACCAGCCGCAGCGGAGGCAAAGGTGGCCAGCATGTGAACAAAACCGAAACCCGTGTGCAGGTGTTTTTTGATGTTGATGCCTGTCAGGCACTCACAGATGACCAGAAATCACGTTTGCTTAAGAAAGGTACATCATACTTGACATCATACAATGTCCTGCAAATGACCTGCGACACCGGACGTTCCCAGTCAGCAAACAAGCAGGAAGTCACAGAAAAGCTGCTTGAATTTATCAAAACCGCTTTGAAACCGGAGAAAATGCGCAAAAAAACACGGGTTCCCCGCAAGCAAAAGAAAAAGCGCTTGGATAACAAACGCAAACAAGCTGAAAAAAAGCAACAACGAAAACCACCTGATGTTCCGGAATAATGATCATGTGGGCGGCTAAGCTTCCTGAACGTCAGCTTACCGGCCTGCGCCTCCAAGCTGCCCTGCTTCGGCGGAGGCTGCATCCTGTGGACAGGAGCTTCTCTCCGGTCGCTCTGCCACAGCAGCACCAGCACCGCCTCACTGCGGGCAGGCTTTCCGGCTCCGTTCTGCCGCAAGAAAATCGCTGCATCCAAAAAAAACATCAGTTTTCAAAGATTGATTATTTTCAGCGCCAGGACGCAGGTGGAAAGCCAGCCGAAAGGAATGCACAGGAAAAATGGCAGCAGCAGAGCGACCAGCGAAAGCTCCTGCTGCAACATATTTTTTCCGTGCAATGCTGAGGCTGCTTGAAACCGAAGGCCGCCCGAGCGCCCAAATCATAAAAACCTCGAACCCTTGTACGCCTATCGGTGGATCCAACCTCAAATTCAGTAAGACCCGAAATTCGCAAGCCTTTTGGTGCAGAGAATTGCGTGGGTCAAACTAATCCCGATGAAGGAGGGACGACTGATATCGGGACCTTCAACCTACCGATGCTCCGAATAATACTTCATAAACTGGGCCCGCTCGTAAATCATGGGTCGCTTGATGTTGCTCTGAGCGAGTTTGCCGATGATGTCTGCAAGTTTTTCATAGCCTTTTTTGTCCATCCAGGCGTTGATGGTGTTCAGCATGCTTTTGATTTCATCCGGGCCTTCTTTGTACAGCACAGAGGCAATCTGAACCGCGCTAGCGCCAATCAGTAGGTTTTTCAGTACCGCTTCACCGTCGTGTATGCCGTGAGAAGCTGCCAGGTCGCTGCCAACCTTGCCGTACAATGCTCCTACCCAACGCAGGCACATGGCATTTTCCTCAGGAACAGAGTAAATATGGCCGCTTTTGACTTCTTCCTTGTCCAGATCCACATCGGGATTGTAAAAACGATTGAACAGAACCAGGGCTTTTACCTGTGGTTCATTGGAAAGTTTTACCATCCGCCGGCTGAGTGATGTGAAATAATAGCTTGTTTTGACAGCCAAAGGCAAATCACAGGCATTGCTAACTTCCTGTACAATCTGATGATAATTCTTAACCAACTTGTCTGCTTCCTGTTCCGGGTCAGAGGGAAGCACGAAGATGTTGAGCTCGAGGCCATCGGCTCCAGCATTTTCTATTTTTTTGGCAAAATCTGTCCATTCACCTGCCGAAATGCAGTTGATGCTGGCTATGACGGGAATGTCAACTGCAGCTTTGGTGTCTTTGATGAGTTTCAAATAGGCATCCAGATTGTGTTTGCGTGTATAAAACGACACGTAATTTTCCACATCATCGTAATTGCCGTACATGTTGTTGACAGCCTGAGAATCCACTTCCATGTTGATTTGCTCCTCAAACAGGGATTTCAGTACAACCGCTCCGGCGCCTGCCTCGGCAAGTTTTTTAATTTTTTCGGGTTTGTCAGTCATGCCTGAACTACCTGCAATGATAGGGGAATCAAGTTTCAGGCCCATGTATTGTGTTGTAAGATTTGCCATAATATCAGGTTTTATTTGTTTTTGTTCTGAATGAAATTATCTATCCCTACTGCTGCCTTGTGTCCGTTGGCAATGCCATGGATCACATCAGGTCCTTCGATGATATCACCACCGATGAACAACCAGTCAACAGCCGACTGGAAGTTTTTGTTGACTTTGATGCGGCCACGTTCAGTGTATTCAAGATCGACCTTGATGTCTTCGGTGATGTAGGAGAGGTTGGCTCCCTGACCGATAGACTCAATCACCATATCACCGGGGAAGAAATCGGTATCTTCGTTATCAAATTCGGGTGCGAATTTTCCCTCTTTGTTAAATACAGAGAGACATTTCTGCACTGTCAGGCCTTTTACCTTGCCATCTTCAATTACAATTTCGGTTGGCCCCCATCCGGGGCGGATATCGGCGTTTTCTTCCCGGGCCTCTACGATTTCTTCGCGGTCGGCCGGCATGATGTCTTCGGATTCCAGTGATGTTGTGATGACCTGTACCTTGCCGAATTGCTGGTTCTGCAGACGCGCCATGGAGCGGGTGATATCCATAGCCACATTTCCACCACCAATTACAACGATGCGTTCTTTTACAGGCACTTCTTTGCCCAGCGTAATATCACGCAACAGGTCAGCAGCCTGATAGGAGTCTTCGTGATCGGTTCCAGGTATGCGCGTACTGCGACCATCGTGCAAGCCGGTAGCAGCAAAGACAGCGTCGTAATCTTTCTGGAGTTGCTCCATGCTGATGTCTTTGCCGATACGCGTGTTGTACTGTATCTCAGCACCCAGCTCCAGGATAAAGTTGATGTCTTTGTCAAGCTGATCGTAGGGGAGACGGTATTCAGGGATGCCATAGCGCATCATACCACCGGCCTGTGGCAGGGCTTCAAATATTTTAACCTGATAACCCATGTTTCGCAGGTAATATGCAGCGGATAAACCGGCAGGTCCGGCTCCGATGATGGCCACTTTGCTCTCCTTGTTTTCTATGCTGTCCATCTCGAGCACCTGTTTGTATTCGTCGCTTTCTACCTGATCAGCAATGTAACGTTTCAGCCAGCGAATGGAAATCGGTTCACCACGGTGTCCCATTGCACAGACGGTTTCACATTTGTGGGTGCAGATGCGTCCGCAAATCTCTGGCAGCGGGTTGGTTTCGTAAAGCTTTTTAAAACCGGCCTCAATATCGTCTTCGCGTATGGCTGCGATGTACTCGGGAATACCCATGTGAGCAGGGCAGGTTGCGGTACATAAGCCACATTCGATACAACGGTCAGCTTCTTTTTGTGCTTCTTCTTTGGAATATCCCTGTACAAGTTCCACAAAACTCTTATCCCTGTCTTCAGGGGCGAGTTCAGGCATGTGTACACGTTTACGCTCGTTGAAATCGTAATTGTCACCGGGACGTGTCCAGCCGAGTTCGTTGTCATCCCAGTGTTTTTTGTCCACCCCGGGGATGAATTTAAAAACTTCGGGATCTTCGTCCACCCAGGTGTATTCGTTGGACATTTTCAGCGAATCAGTAGAACAAATATCCACGCAAAGTGCACACCAGCAGCAGCGGCCATAATCCAACATGGGTCGCAGTCCGCTGTCGCCATCGGTGGTTTCAATGCCCTCGACCGGCACCAGGCTGATGGCTTCGTTTTCACAAATGGTGGAACAGGCACCACAGCCGATGCATTCTTCAACATCGTTCTGGTGAAAGCCTCTGTATCGTGGAGCTCCGGGTCTGTCATTCAATGGATCTTTTACCGTTACCGGATCTTTCAGCACATTACTCCATGCGGAGAAGGGTTTTATGATATCTTTTAGGGACATTTTTGTATGATTTTCAAATGATTTATTTCGATTGATATGTGATGTATTTTATTGTATTCATTATTCTATATTCAAGGTTTAAAGTTTGAAGTTCGAAGTTCGAGGTTTGAATGTTTGGCATAGTCTTACCGGATTATTAAAGTTTAGCTAAAGTACACCTTTATTAAAATATTTATTTTGTAACCTTTTTTACTTTCCTTTTTGATGTTCTTAAATAATTTGAAAAAGTGCTTAGTTTTCGTGATTCCTGTAGCAAATCATTTTTCAACTCGTTGAATTCATCTTCGTTAATATAATCTCTGTCAAATGCACGGTAAGCTTGAGATCGACATTCACCGCATGATCCTTTTGAAATGGATAAAAAGTAGATAAATTCTTTGTTCCCTTCACGTTCAAAACCTTCTGCAATATTATCCATAATCGAGCCGCTTGATCTGAGGATTTGATCTCTAAGTGAAAAATCTTTCCAGAAAGCTTCCTTTTTAGTAAGCAGGAATACTTTTTTGCAAATTTCTCTGGCTTCCTGCCAGACTTCCAAATC
>JAQIDD010000075.1 GCA_027858215.1 Candidatus Delongbacteria bacterium
GAGTTTCCTGTAATTAAACCATCAATACGTACATCACCGTCAGATTTTATATCGCCATTGACAGATGTACCTTCGCCTATTATGTTCAGACGATTTGCTTCAACTTCTTGTGTTTTTCCCATGTTTTGTACAATTTTAGTAACTAATCAGTGTGAAAATAAAAAATTAAATGTATATCAACAAAAGTAACTACTCACCGCAAAGACGAAGAGACACAAAGTTATAAAAGATCCAGGGCTAAATCCCATGTTTTCCCTTATTGTTGCCCGCCCCAGCTTGAAGGTCGGGGTAAAATGGGGTCTCTTTACTTTAATGCAAGCATCAAGTATAATTTCTGATAAGCGATTTCATTCATCATTTTTTTCGTTTCTCTGCGTCTTCGCGTCTCAGAGGTAACAAATGTATGCGCCTGAATAGTTACCAGTTTTAAATTCCATATCTTTTTCACAAAGATAATATTATGACTTGATTTAAGAAAAATTTGATTTAATAAATTCCTAAATTACTTTTGTTGCTTCACTATTAATTAAACAAAATTATGTCCTATATTTTTACCTCAGAATCAGTTTCAGAAGGGCATCCTGATAAACTTGCTGATCAAATTTCAGATGCATTGCTGGATGAATTTCTGGCTTTTGATCCCGATTCAAAAGTTGCTTGTGAAACCCTGGTAACTACCGGGCAGGTGGTTGTGGCAGGAGAAGTTAAATCAGAAACATACGTTGATATACAGGAAATTGTACGGTGCGTGGTCAATAAGATTGGTTATACCGATCCTGCATATCGCTTTGATGGCAATTCGTGCGGGGTATTCTCTGCATTGCATGAACAATCTCCTGATATTAACCGGGGTGTTAACAACAAAACAGACCCTAAAAAACAGGGAGCCGGTGACCAGGGTATGATGTTCGGTTATGCATGCCGGGAAACCGATGACCTCATGCCTCTGCCAATAGACTTGGCACACAGGCTGGTACAGGAGTTGGCCACTATTCGTCGTGAAGGGAAGGTAATGACTTACCTGCGCCCTGATTCCAAATCACAGGTAAGTGTTGAATATGATGATAAGAATCAGCCTTTCCGCATTGATACCATTGTGGTATCCACGCAGCATGATGAATTTGTCAGTCCTGATGATGATACAGATGAGGCAGTACAACTCGCAGACAACACTATGCTTGCCAAAATAAAAGAAGATGTAGAAAACATCCTGCTTCCGCGTGTCATAAAAGCCATGCCAGAACGTGTACAAAAAATCTTCACGGGAGATCATATTTTACATGTGAATCCAACCGGCAAATTTGTCATTGGCGGTCCGCATGGAGATACCGGACTGACCGGCAGAAAAATCATTGTTGACACCTATGGTGGTCGTGGCGCTCATGGCGGCGGAGCTTTTTCCGGTAAAGACCCTTCAAAAGTTGACCGTTCTGCAGCTTATGCAGCCAGGCACATCGCTAAAAATATGGTATCAGCAGGTGTTGCAGATGAGATGCTTGTACAATTATCTTACGCCATTGGTGTTGCTGAACCCGTCAGTGTTTTTGTGGACACATTTGGTAGCGCAAAGCTTGATCACGATGATAGCTATATAGCAAAAATGATACGTGATATCTTCACTTTAACCCCTTACGAAATTGAAGAACGGTTAAAACTCAGGTATCCCATTTATTTTGAAACTGCACGATATGGACATTTGGGACGTACACCCAAAACGGTAAAAAAGCATTTTCTTTCCCCTTATAATGGAGAAATAGAACAGGAAGTTGAGCTTTTTACCTGGGAAAAACTGGATTATGTTGACACCATAAAAAAGGCGTTTAAGTTGAAATAATGGCAGCTGGCTTCTGCGTTGAAATCACATTTGGCAACTCATCCCCCGGCTTGGAGTTAGAGGATGAGTAAGCCTGAGATGCCGGGAAGCCCGCATAAGGAATACAGTCTTGGGGTGAAATATCATTACCGATAGCATTTGGCGCTGATTTTGCTGCGGAGCAGTGCAAAATCTATGACAAAAGCGAATTTTGTCCCGGCAGGGACAAGATGTCGGTAACACCGGATGAACTGCCAACCCCCTACGAATAGCTTTTGGCATGGTTTTTTGCGAAAAGGCAAAAACGCATGCCAAAAGCAGATTTTTCACACCAATCCACCTGTCATG
>JAQIDD010000060.1 GCA_027858215.1 Candidatus Delongbacteria bacterium
TTTTTTTATTATTTATTTTTATGTTTATAACTTTCAACAAGTTATGTTCATAAAAAAATAAATACTCTTATAAATCCAGTACAAATGTACATTTCCCAAATTTCCTCGGTTTTACATCTGCAATTTTGTGATGATAAAAGTAGAACATTTTTTTAAGACTAAAAAGCGTTTTTAAAAATAATTTTTCATTATTGTTTTTCTGAAAACGTGATGCGAATACCCTTTTGTTTTTTATCCGATATCATGTGCCATTCATCTTTACTTTTCTTGAGATTAACGAAACCTGAACCCTCCTCAGAAAACAAAAAAAGTTTCTTAATATCGTTTAAAAAGGCTTCACGCAGTTGATTTTCTTCCTGCTTTTGCAGCCTTTTTGTTTCAGATACAAGCTTTATGTCTCCGGATTTTACGAGATATACGGAATCCTGTTCTGCATTACTATATCGGACATGCAGCAATACATCATGATCAGAGTTGTTCTCAAAAATAAGTTGGTAATTGTGCAAGAGCATCCCGGTTCCAATAAACAACAACGAAAAGGCAACGAGAAAAATAATCAGGATTTGTGGAATTTTTTTTCTTCTCATAAATTTTTTTAGTAGGTTTAATCTTTGATTAAAATGCAAAGTTAATGAAAATATGTGTGTTTTGTGGATCAAGCGCTGAGCTTGACCAGCGATATTATAACAGTGCCGCTAAAATCGGTACACTGATTGGAAAATACGGACATTCCATTATTTATGGTGCAGGAAAAATTGGCATCATGGGTGCACTGGCAGATGCTGCAAGAAAAGAAAACACATTCATTACCGGGGTAATCCCGGAAAAACTGAACATCAAAACTGTGGTGTCGGAATATGATGATAAGTTGATCATCACAAAAGACATGAAATCCAGAAAATCTCTGATGCGGCAAAAAGCAGATGCTTTTCTGGCTTTACCTGGTGGTTTTGGAACACTCGAAGAACTGATGGAGGTCATCACACTCAAACAGCTGCAATACCATACAAAAGCCATCGTGATATTGAACATGTTTGGTTATTATGATACGCTTTATTCCCATTTTGAACACATGTACAACAACGGATTTGCCAATGAGAATTACCGCAACCTGTATTCTTTTCAAACAAACGAGGAAGACGCCATAAAGGCCATGAACACATATAAGCACAAACATGTTTACGATAAATACTTGAAAGCATAAATGTCAGGCATTCTTAATATAGCAGCGCAATTCCATCCGGATTTTCCCCCACCCGAAATAATCATGGATTCTACAAAACCACTCCCTGTGCTTGTTGATGAACTGGAAAAGGCATTGATCAATTATCCGGTCAAATACAGAAAAAGAGCCATGTTTGTGTTTACGGAACTGATGCAAAACATTCAAAAGCATCAAACCGGAAATGACGGAATGGTGCTTATATGGAAAGATAAAACAGAAATCATTTGCACCGGGATCAACAGCACCAGCATGCATAATTCAAAGGCCATTGAAAAAGAGGTCAAATCTGCCAGAGCACTAACGGACAGTGAACTGAAAAGCAAGATAAAATCAAGGTGGCAACACACCAATAAGCCGGGGACGGGACTGTTACAAATCATACGGAAAAGCAATCATTTCCCGGCAATCAACTATAAAACAAAAAAAAACAAGCTATTTATTTCAATAAAAATTCACATCCATGTCCATTGAACTGATAAAAGAAACAACTGACACGCCTGCATTGCTGTTCGACAAAAGCAACAACAAATTGATTATGAGAGGGAAATCCATAGCTGAGGATCCACGGGCCTTTTACACAAGAACATCTGAAACAATCCGGAACCTGGCAAGCAAAACTAACAACATTGATATGGTGGCGTTCTGCTTTTCTTATTTCAACACCCTGTCAGCCAAGTACATTTTTGACCTGATGAAAGCAATCCAAACCACCATTCCCAATGTTACCGTTGAATGGCAATACGAACAGGATGATGAAGATATGCTGGAAAGCGGGGAGGATTTTGAAGACATGCTTTCTGCTGATTTTATTTTTACCCGCATGTGATTACCCTCCCCGGTTTGCGTTTTGCTTAACTGGTGAGGCTTGTAGCCGTTTTCTGTTGTAAAACACTATCTTTGCCGCTCCAATTCGTTACAATGAATAAAATATGATTTTGTTTGAACCGTTTTACCTAAAATGTGACGCATTGAGTAAAATTGTCATGATTTTTGATGTAGCGTATTGGGAAAATTGAAAGTGAAATGAAAAAAGTGAATTTTACGTTGGCAATCGTATGTATCCTTGGTGTAATCATTTGCCACGGACAACCTGATAATATTGAAAATACAACTGATACAATCAGGAAAGAAATTGGGATATCAGCAGGCGTATATAACAATCACATTTTCCGTTTTACAGAACTCCGCAAAACGAGTTGGTTTGATGATGGACCGGGCATACAATACGGGTTGAATTTCATGCTGCCCATGGATTCACATCTAAGCATGGGTTTTGGATTGCATTATCTAAAAACTGAAAACCTGCACCATTCTCTTATTATGCAACCAGACACACCCGAAAAATACACGCATTACACTGAACTGATATATATGCCTGTGCGTTTTCGCTATGACCTTACAAAATGGCTGGCCCTCCAGGGAGGCTTATCCATCAGCATTGAATTACAAAATGAAACCAATTTAAATCAAAACGGGATGGGTGTGCTTGGTGGCGCTTCAATTCACTACAGCCCTGTCGAAAATCTGGATTTTGGCATTGAACCTGAATTGCATTTGACATCATTGTTTCCAGTGCCCCAGGAATTTTACCAGCGCCATTTTTTGCTGGCAGGTATAAATACGCGAGTAGCATGGTATTTTTAGGTTCATACCGCTTATTGCATGACTTTTTTATTTCCATCCAGGGAACGACTTAGAAAAGTCATCAATTTCATGTAGATTTGCAGGTGATGAAATGGCTTAATAACATATTGGAGTCTAATTTGAATGCAGTATTGATAACAGTATTGATCCATCTTGTGCTAGTGTTTATTTTCCTGTTGATGCAATTGCATCCTCCTGAACAACAAAAGGAAGCCACAATTATCATTGATCCTGAGAAACTGGAAGAAATGGAAAAATATTTTGAAGCCAAAGAAAAGATTGAAAAAGAAATGCAGGAAGAAGCTCTTTCGAAAAACATGACAATTGAAGAAATCCGTAATTTGGCCCGCACGGCTAACATTGAAGCCGAAAAGCAAGCTTCTGACAAGCAACAAACAGCCAAAGAAATTCAGGAAAAATACGAGGAAGAGTTGCGCAAAGAAATGTACGGTGATAAATACGAAGAGATTAAAGCAGAACTGGACAAAGAAATCAGCCGGGATGATTTTTCTGAATACAGGCAAACACCGGAATCCATGGATAAAAAAGGCGATGCTGATTATTATACAGGCCCATCACTTGTTAAAGTGGAACTGGAAAACAAAGATTTGAGGCACCATTATATTGATATTCCTGTTTTTACATGCAGGGGCAGCGGAGTTGTTGTTGTTGGCATCACGGTTGATAATTTCGGAAATGTTGTTAATGCCAACACCCTCAGTGCCCCGGAGCATGTTGACAGTAATTGCCTTATCCAGGCAGCAAAACAAGCTGCCATGAATAGCCGCTTTGCATCAAGCCAAAATGGCACAAGTGGAGAAATTACTTATCATTTTATACCCCAAGATTAATCTTACCTATATAAGTTTTGCCTGTTTGATATTTTTTACACATAATTATAAGTATGTTGAAATAATTGCTTTAGTTTTACAAAAAAATTAACGCTTATGATAGCTGAAAATCTTACTGCTTATTTTAAAAATGCCATGCTCGATAATTGGGATAAAAAATCCCTGTGCGATTACAACAACGGAGCATTAACTTACGGAGAAGTAGCGAATCAGATTTTAAAGATTCATCAACTCTTTAAAAAACAAAAAATTGAAAAAGGAGATAAAATTGCCCTG
>JAQIDD010000161.1 GCA_027858215.1 Candidatus Delongbacteria bacterium
CAATAATTTGGGAAGCCTGAAAAATCCCGACAGGTCTTTGTCGTTAAGCAATAATTTTTGTCTTTAGGCAGCGGATACATAATTGCCTTCAGGATTAATATCGCCGCTTTACCTGCTAACTGCCAGCCTGCATTCTTTTTTACACTGCCGTGAGGAGCTCGAGTATCATCACTAAAGAATATTGGTATTGAATTGTTTTTAACATATCCTTTCATGTCTTTTGTAGTATATTTCCAAAACATATCTAAAAACATTTGGTAGACTAAGTAATTATTTTATCTTTGTATTAATTCAGATAAAGAAATAAATCTGAATTATAACAAATTAGTATCTTGTATAATTTAAAAAAAAGGAGATTATTATGTCAAACAGTGGAAAAATTTTATTAGGCGTATTGGCAGGAGCTGCTGCCGGAGTTATTACCGGAATTCTTGTTGCACCTGCCAGCGGAAAAGAAACAAGGGAAAACATTTCATCTAAAACGGATGAATTGCTTTCTAACTTAAAAGACTTTCTGAACAAAGAAAAGGCAGAAGAAAGTAGCAAAACAGGTAAAAAAGAAGAAAGCAGTACAAAAACATCCAGCACAGTTAGATAGAGTTTGGTTATAAAGTTTGCAGGCAGGCAGGTTGGCCTGAAAGCCATTTTTTACAATGGTAGCTCTTATTGATTTTCAGTCTTAGCTAAACGTGCCTGCGCCTTTATATCAAAAGCCCTATCGGCTATGGATGAATGAAAATTAAAGCCTGCATTAAAAGTTGACCCATATAAAAATAGGGGTGCTTTTAATGAAAGCCATAACGTATTTAATTCAATCTTTATGCTGAAAAAAATTGAAGATTATATCAGTTCACGGATTTTACTTCTAAAAATTGAAGGAACAGAAAAAATCAGTGAAACCTTGTCAATGTTGTTCCGGCGAATAGTATTATTTATGTTTGCTGGTTTTGTTGTTTTCTTTATTTCATTTGCACTTGCATTGTGGATTGGAAAAAATTGCGGCTCGTATGTTGTTGGTTTTCTTGCGATAGCAGGTGTAAATCTTCTGGTTTTGGTAATATTGTTTATTTTCCGGAAGCCATTGCTTGAAAAGCATATTAAAGACGAAGTGGTACGTACTGTATTTAAGGAACCTGAAAACCGGAAATAACAGGGCTATGATAAATAATTACAAAGAATTAAAACTGGTAAAGCGGGAAATTAAAAATCGCATTCATCAAACCGAACAAGGTTATATTCAACAATATAATTTGATTTCAACTTTTTTGGATTTAGCCGGAACGCATAAAGGCAAAAAGAACGAAAAGAACAGAAAGCATATTCATAGCCTTATTTTACATGTTATAACTGAACAAATCAAAGAACAAAAATTCCTAAGTAAGTACAGAGACGAATACAAAACAATAGTTATCCCGTTTGCACTGACCATTATTTCCACCCTCCTTTTAAAAAAATTATAAAACCCACAATTCCAACATGTTTATTTTGGTATTGCCGTTAAGCAGATTAGCGCGTGGCTATGCTTTGACCAATTAATAAGCAACAAGCTATGGCCTTTTTTTGGGCAGCGGGAACATGGTTGCTTTCCGGGAAAAGTATGCAATTCTGCGTTGAGATTGCACATTTGCATAAACAATGTTTTGCAAAATTCTCGAATTAATACCAAGGATTAAGGGGTATTAACAGGTCCGGGCATTTTTTTACCTTTGCATCATGCCAGGCATATACATCCATATCCCATTTTGCCGTCGCAAGTGTGCCTATTGCGATTTTTATTCAGTCGCTTTGCTGAACAAAGAACCTGCTTTTGTCAATGCATTAACCCGGGAAATCACCTCGAAAGCAAACGATCAACCGGTTGAAACCATTTACTTTGGCGGGGGCACGCCTTCCATCTTATCAAAAACATCAATTGAACGCATATTAAACATACTGTACCTGCATTATAGGATTGTTGACATGCCGGAAATCACCATTGAAGCCAATCCCGATGATATCACAAGCGAAAAAGCAAGATTCTGGCTTGACTCCGGTATCAACAGGCTCAGCATCGGTGTACAATCGCTTGATGATGATGCGCTGGAATTTCTCGGACGCAGGCACAATGCCAAAACCAGCCTGCAAAGCATAAAGACAGCCAGCCAGGCGGGTTTTGAAAACATGTCAGCAGATTTGATTTATAATATTCCCGGATTGTCATTATCAGCGTGGGAAACAAACCTCGACACATTGCTTGACACAGGGATTACCCATTTGTCAGCTTATCAGCTTACGATAGAACCGGGTACTTTACTGGGCCGGAAATTACAAAACAGAAAATTTACTTTGCCTGAGGATGAGTCGGCTTACAGTCAGTTCATGGCATTGTATAAAAATTCTGAAAATCGTGGTATGCCCTGGTACGAAATATCCAATTTTGCACAGGAAGGTTTCAAAAGCCGTCATAACTCATCGTACTGGAATGGTGATTCTTATTTCGGGTTTGGCCCGGGTGCCCATGCTTATGATGGTAAAAAGCGGCGCTGGAATATCCCTGACCTGAATGCCTACATTGAAAACCCGCTAACATGCTACGAAACTGAAACCCTCAGTCCGAAAGATAACATCAACGATTACTTAATTACCCGGCTCAGAACCCGTGAAGGCATAAATGTAAAATTCATGGAACAGCATTTCAATGCATTTGATATTGATGGTTTGAAACGAAAAATGGAATTTTACCTGAACACCGGAAAAGCCCGCTATCACGGGGATTGTATTTCACTCACCCCAGAAGGATTATTCATCTCCGACGCCATCCTGAAAGATATTATTTATCTTTAGGCAAAATTTGTAAATAACACGTCATGGGACAAAGAAAAATCAACCCCGCCTTTGCATCCGTTCCGGTATTTCTTACTTTTTTGTGCATGGGCTTTGGTGATGTGGCAGGCATCCTTACCGATTTGGTCAAAGAAGAATACAACTTAAGCAATTTCATGGCTGGTTTTGTTCCGGCATCCGGTTTTGTGATGTTTGGCCTGTTATCGGTACCGTTTAGCCTGGTAATGGCCCGGCATGGTAAAAAAAGAATACTGGCATTCGGGTTAATGGTTGCCTTGCTGGGTTTACTTATTCCCCTGATGTTTGGATTTAGTTTGTTTGTTATTTTATTGCTCTCTATTTTGTTGCTTGGTGCAGGCGCAACTTTGCTTCAGGTGGCCGGTAATCCCATCATGCGGGATGTATCCCCTGCAGGCAAATACTCCAGAAATCTGAGTTACGGCCAATTTGTGAAAGCCATCGGATCTTTATCCGGGGCTTTGTTACCCGCTGCAGCTGCTACATGGTGGGGCATGGACTGGAAATTACTGTTCCCGGTTTACGCTGTAGCCATTGGTTTTACTACGATTATACTGCTTCTGATTCCCATCAGAGAAAAAGCCATACCGGAAAAACCACCAGATTTTTCATCCTGTATAAACTTGCTTGGCAAACCCGGCATTGCCATTATGGTGCTTGCCATATTTCTGTATGTGGGAGCCGAAGTCAGCATGGCCTCAAAATTGCCCAGTTACCTGGAAAACAATTACGGCCTGGATATTGAAAAACTTGGGGTTGCCAGTGTAGGCTTGTTTTTTTTGACCATCATGGCAGGACGTTTTTTGGGCGGCGTGATGCTCAACTGGATAAAAGCCCCGGTGTTCTTGCTGGTCACAACGGTAATTGCCCTCCTAGGCATCTGCGGACTGTTTATTGGGTCCCAGCCTGTGGCAATTGTGTCTATTATTTTAACCGGACTTGGCTTTGCCAATATATTCCCGTTGATTTTTTCCATTACCGTGGATAAAAACCCGGAATACACCAATGAGCTTTCAGGCCTGATGGTTACTGCCATCATTGGTGGTGCCGTTTTACCGCTTGTTATGGGTAAAGTGGCTGATATGGCTAACGTGACCATAAGTTTTATTGTTCCTGGTATAGCGATTCTTTATTCATTTTTTGTTGCATTGAAAACACGCTAACCATTCCGGTTTATAACCGCGGAGACGCTAAGACGCAATAAAAAAGATGAATTAAAACACTTATCTAATAAATTGATTTTCTAAATACACAAACGATTACACGAAAGCGAGATAGCACAATAGGGTGAAGGAACGATAGCACGATGGCATAATGGTGTGACAAAACGAAATATTAATATTTATGAGTCCGGTCTAAACAGTCTAAACAGTCAAAACAATGAAAAATGCCAGAAAGTCACAAAGACACGAAGACCCACAAATGGCTGTATTGCAATATTTTTAAACTTGTGACACTTTGTGTCTTAGTGGCAAGGCAATGACTTTTTAGACTTGGCTAATTCATATAATTACCCTGTACACAATACCAAAGCAATGGAAATCATGAAAATCCCTTTACATCTCATCCCATCCTGCAATCGTGCCATCTTGGTCTTGTATAATCCTGATAGTCCGTTAAAT
>JAQIDD010000166.1 GCA_027858215.1 Candidatus Delongbacteria bacterium
TACTTTATATCCCAGGTGTTCAAAAATACGGCGTACGATGCGGTTTTTCCCCGAATGTATTTCTATTCCCACTTCCGTTTTCTTATCATCCACATACGCCAGGGCATCTGCTTTGATAAAACCATCATCAAGTTCTACTCCCCTGCTAATGGCTTCCATATCTTTTTGCTCAACAGGTTTATCAAGACCAACATGATATATCTTCTTTTTGTTATATTTAGGATGTAACAGGCGTTGCGTCAAGTCACCATCATTGGTCAAAAGCAATAGCCCGGTTGTGTTTCTGTCCAACCTGCCAACAGGATATATCCGTTCGCTAACAGCATGCTTTATAATATCGTACACAGTATGTCTGCCTCCAGGATCATCCATGGTAGTAACCACATCTTTGGGTTTGTTGAGTAAGATATATATGTTTTTTTGGCCTTGAATTACCTGGCCTTTAAACTCTACTTTTGCATGTTGAGGAATCTTTTCCCCCAGGTTTTTTACTATATTGCCGTTTACTTTTACATGACCTGCGGTGATGTGTTTATCTGCCTCACGACGCGAACATACACCTGCATTGGATAAATATTTATTCAGTCGAACACTTGACTGCTCCTTTGAATTAAATCCTTGTTTTTTCATACTGCACAAATCTAAGTAAATTCATTAAAATGAACAGGCATAATTTAAACATAATACGTTTTATCAGGATGCATGTGAAAATTTACCTTAATCTAAAAAAAAATTGTAACTTTTCAGCCGTTAATTCGTTACACAATTGATTTATGACTACAAAGGAGTATAACGATAGTGTGGAAGAGTACGCTGACAACGTGTACAGGTTTATCCTGAGCAATTTGAAAGAAGAAGAATTGTCACGTGATATAGTACAGGATGCCTATGAACGATTGTGGATAAATCATGAAAAAGTTGATGCAAAAAAAGTTCGCTCCTATTTGTTTACGACAGCACATAACCGCATGATTGATATGATAAGAAAGAACAAACATAGCCAGCAAATGGATGAGGTTCCTGAAATAGCCTCATCATATCATGATGAACAATACAGTGACATTAATGAGGTATTAAAAGCTGCGCTTAGTGAATTGAATGAAACACAACGTTCGGTATTGCTGCTGCGTGACTATGAATCATATTCATACAAAGAGATTGCAGAAATCACGAGGTTGACAGAATCCCAGGTGAAAGTCTATATTTACAGGGCAAGATCAACAATGAAAGAAAAAATCGGTAGCATAGAAGCTGTTATATAATAATGATATGTCAAACATAAACAAACATAACTACGAAGCATACCTGCTGGATTTCATGGAGGGAACCCTGGGTGCAGAAGATGCAAAAGCACTTGAGTCCTTTTTAATTGATAATCCACAATTGGATACTGATATTTTTGATCTCTCTGGTTTAACATTGAATCCGGATACTCAATTGAATTTTAACAATAAAAACACATTGAAACGTGATGAAGAAATGCCGGAATTCAATCAACGGGAAAAACTGCTCATCGGGCTGGCTGAAAATGACTTGAATGAAGATGAAAAACAACATGCAGAAAATCTGCTTTCTTCTGATGCATCGGCCATTGAAGATTATGAATTATACCGTAAATCAAAACTTAATCCGGACAAAAACATCACCTGCCCTCGCAAATCAGCCCTGAAAAAGAAAGCCCCGCTGATTTCCTTGAAACAACTGCAATATATTGCTGCAGCTGCCGTAATAACAGGGCTGCTGGTTGTTGGCATGCTTCAGTTAAATCTGCATCAAACAAACCACCCTGTCAATTCTCAGCGCATTGCACAAGACAATTTGATTATGTTTGATGCAGAAAAAACAGCACACCCTGAAACCGATATCTCACAGTTGAATGCTAATGCATCCATGCAGACAGCTCAAGTTGCACACCATAACTTACCGGTTGCCGTTAGAAATACAAATGCAGCACAGAACTCTGAACAGAGAGCATCTGAGATAAAAATAGAATATTTGCCCCGGCTAACTGCGGCAGTAATTCCTGCAAAAGAAGACAATTATCCCACTATGCCAATGCAGGAGCGTGACATACCTGAATTATCACCGGCATTCCCGGCAGGCGATGTTACCTATGTTGACAATCAAAACAACAACAAGACGAGTTTAACTATGCCGGACCGCGGACAAGTGCAGGCGCAATTTGATAAAATTAAACCCATCGAAAAGCTGCGTGATGCTAAAAATGAACTGATTGCAGGTAATGTAAGGTCATTGTTTAAATAACACCCAACAATGTCAGTGATAGATTTGAGTTCTATTATTTGTGAAATATCATTTTGGTTTGAATAACAATATCAATAAAAACTGACAGTGAAGACAATCCAACTACTTAGTGTTCGTCAATAAAATCATTGTCTTGTTCATAATGTTTGAGTTCGAGGCCTGCGAAGTATTTAAAACCAAGGATTTTACTTTCGTAAATGACTGTTTTAAATACGAGCGTA
>JAQIDD010000168.1 GCA_027858215.1 Candidatus Delongbacteria bacterium
TACGCTCGTATTTAAAACAGTCATTTACGAAAGTAAAATCCTTGGTTTTAAATACTTCGCAGGCCTCGAACTCAAACATTATGAACAAGACAATGATTTTATTGACGAACACTAAGTAGAAGGCGGAGACCGGCCCCACTGGGGTGTTCGTTAACACACCTGTCAGGTCTTCCATTATTACAATTGTGGAAGGATCATTATGTTTCAGTAAGTAAATAGATGACCTGACAGGTGGTTATTAAGAATAAAAACCAGCGGGGATTTGCCCATATCATCAAAAAAAATTATATTTGTTGATGCGAATTTGTTCATCATCAGTGATGAATGGTGTTTATAACGTAACTAAAAGCTAAGCAAATGAAAAAAATCAATGTATCTGAATTGCCACGGCGGGAAAAGAATGCTCACAACATGATACGTATTCCTGCATGGATATACGGTGGCATATTTATTGTTTACGGCAGTATATACACGCTGGTTTATTTTGTGATGTTGCTGCTTTCAAGGTTTGTCCCCCCGTCGGAATTTGAAGATTTTCCGTTTGAACTATTTAGTAAACAGGCGAGGTTGATGGAGTTTGCTCCCTTTCTATTGGTATTGGGTGTGGCGTTTTTGTTGCTGGGATTTCTGTATCAAAAATACCTGAATAAGTTAAGGCAGATATTGTGGATATTAGTGGGGTATATTGGGTTTATGTTTGTGTTTATTGTCATCCGCCTGCAGGCATTTTTTGACAGCATCATCCACTTTATTGCGCAGGATGCACCGGAATTATCTGAACCCATAAGCGGACTAATGGTTTTGGCTATAATCATCGGGGTATTGTTTGGCCTTGCGTTTACGCTTGCACCATGCATAACCGGCCTGATAGGGGAAAAGAAGTTGAGAAACAGTTCGCTGAGCGAGTGAAGAAAGAGATAGTGTGATTGAGTGATTGAGAGATATGATTGACACAGATGAGCTGTCTTGCGACAGCTTTGGTTTTGTCCATGGGTTTGAGGTATTAATGGAAAAATTTTGGTATTTTTGTGGTATATGATGCATCAACAGGATACGATATGTGCTCTGTCTACTGCCAGTGCTGAGGCGGCTATTGCTGTTGTGAGACTGAGCGGGGAAAATTCTCATGATGTTATAAGAAAGGTTTTTGTGCCTGCTAATCCTGAACGTTTTGCTGATGCTGAAGCTTACCGTGTGTATTATGGCAGCATTATGGAAGATGAAGATGAGACGCTGGATGATGTGCTGGTGTCTGTGTTTAAAGCGCCGCATTCATACACGGGGGAGGATATGGTGGAAATTTCCTGTCATGGTTCGTTGTACATTCAGCAACGGATGCTTGATTTGCTGTGTGCTAACGGGGCCCGATTGGCCAATCCTGGAGAGTTTACGGAAAGGGCATTTCTCAACGGTAAAATGGAGTTGTCGCAGGCTGAGGCTGTGGCCGATGTGATAGCATCGGATAATAAAGCCAGTCATCAAATTGCCATTCGGCAGATGAAAGAGGGATACGGCGGAGCAATTAAACGCCTGCGGGAACATCTGCTTAAGCTGGTGTCACTGATGGAGCTGGAACTGGATTTCTCAGAAGAGGATGTGGAATTTGCAGACCGCGATGAACTGAGGGATTTGCTTGATGATATCATTGCACGTATCAGCAGGTTACTGGATAGTTTTCGTTACGGGAATGTCATCAAACACGGTATGCCGGTTGTGATAGCGGGGAAACCGAATGTGGGGAAATCGACATTGCTCAATACACTGCTGAATGAAGACCGTGCCATTGTTTCTGAAATTCCCGGCACCACACGCGACAGCCTGGAAGATGATATGGTGATAGACGGGATACGTTTCCGGTTTATTGATACGGCAGGCCTGCATCATGCCACTGATGAGATAGAATTGAAAGGGATAGCACGCACAAGGCAAAAACTGGAAAAAGCGGGCATGGTGCTGATTATGGCGGAGGCTGCTGACAGCGGGGAAGCGATTAAAAAATTATGCGATGAAGTGAAAAAAAGCCTTGGCAACAGTGATGCGACATTATTTTTATTGCTTAATAAAAACGATGTTCAAGCGGCCGGGACAGGGTATGATGTTGATATGCCGGTTTTCAGGATATCGGCAATCACGGGGCAGGGCATAGAGAATTTGACAAAGGCCATGGTGGCTAAAGTGAGAAACATGGGTTCGGTGATGGATGTGGTGGTAAGCAACGCGAGGCATGCGGCAGCATTGAGGGAAGCGCTTAATGCGGCAGAAAGGGCAGGGGAGGCCATGAATGCCGGCATTCCCGGAGACCTTGTGTCGCAGGATTTGCGTGAGGTGTTGCATCACCTCGGCAGCATCACCGGGGAAATTACATCAGATGAGATACTGGGTAATATTTTTGAGCATTTTTGTATCGGAAAGTAAAGTAAATTTCTTACTGTTTCTTTTATTATCCAATAGTTAATTAAATCAATGTTTTAACCTTAAAAATGTTTATTCATTTTCTTTTGGTTTGTTAATATTTTACTTATTTTTGTCCCTATATTGTCCCTGATGACATAAAAAGGGACAAAAGGGACAGAAAACTTGCCCCTGTTTAAATTGGAAATTAAAATTAATACAAAGCCTATGGTTACTAAAAAACAAATTGTAAGATTAAGGCAAAAGGAACTGGCAAGCGGTAACAAAAGCCTGTATTTAGATGTTTACTGGGATGGGAAAAGAACCAAAGAATATTTAAAGCTTCATTTGGTAAAACCAAAAAACCATCTGGACAGGGATAATAATAAACAAACCCTGGAACTGGCTGAAAATATAAGAGCCAAAAGACAAACTGAATTAACCAATAAAAAATGGGGTTTCCACAATGATTTTAAACAGGATGCTAATTTCATTGAATACTTTAGAAGCCTGATTGAAAAGAGAAAAGAGAGTAAAGGCAATTATGGCAACTGGGACAGCACTTTGAAACATTTATTAAAATATTGCAGTGAGCAAACTACATTCAGGGATATTGATACAAACTTTGTTGAGGGTTTCAAAGATTATTTGCAGCATACAGCCACTACAAAAAGTAACACACCCTTATCAAAAAACAGTCAAAATTCATACTTCAATAAATTCAGGGCAGCCATAAACCAGGCTTTTGATGACAGGATAATCCCGGATAACCCTGTAAAGAGAATTAAGGCTATTAAACCAGATGAACCGAGCAGGGGATACTTGACCATTGATGAACTTAAAAGGCTTGTTAAAACAGACTGTAAATACCCTGTAATGAAAAATGCTTTTCTGTTTTCATGTTTGACCGGGATGAGGTGGTCAGATATTCAAAAACTGAAATGGTCAGAGGTGCAAAAGCATGGAGATGGTTACCGGGTGGTTTTCAGGCAACAAAAAACAAGGGGACAGGAATATTTGGATATAAGCAGCCAGGCAAGGGCATATTTAGGTGAGCAAGGCAAGCCTGATGAGCGGGTTTTTATTGGTTTAATATATTCAGGCTGGCATAATATTGAGCTTCAAAGGTGGATAATGAGGGCAGGCATTACAAAAGAAATTACCTTTCATTGTGGCAGGCATACTTTTGCAGTGATGCAATTGGAACTGGGAACTGATATTTATACTGTATCCAAACTGTTAGGGCATAAAGACCTGAAAACAACCCAAATTTATGCTAAGGTGATGGATAAGAATAAAAAAGAGGCTATGAATAGAATACCGG
>JAQIDD010000182.1 GCA_027858215.1 Candidatus Delongbacteria bacterium
GTTCATAATGTTTGAGTTCGAGGCCTGCGAAGTATTTAAAACCAAGGATTTTACTTTCGTAAATGACTGTTTTAAATACGAGCGTAACGAAGAAATCAGACATTATGGACAGACACTAAGATAACAAAAACAAGACAGATATAATCATTGACAAAATAAAATATTATCTTGCGTATCCGATAATGGGAGATATAATTACCATACAAGACTGGTTACTGCTACCAATATATTTGGTGTTATTTGTGATTATTGCACTAATGTACCGTGGAGGGCTTAAGGATGAAAAAGACCGGTATTATTTTATGCTTGGGCTTTTATTTAAGCTGGCAGGAGGGATGGCCTTTGCCATGGTGTATTCCTATTATTATCATGGGGGGGATACTACTAGCTACTGGAATTCAGCAAAGTGCCTGATCAATCTTGCCGGCGAAAACTTTCATGCCTTTTGGAAACTCATGACGGGCAATATGGATACACAATATTTGTCTGCTTTTAATAGTGACACAGGTTTTCCAGTATATCGAAATGATGCCAAAGCGTTTGCAGCGAGCCGTTTTCTTGTTCCTTTCGTTTTACTCGGGGCAAAAAAATTTTTATTGAGCACATTGGTGATGGATTTTTTCCTGTATTTCATAGTGTTTCGTTTTTACCGCTTCCTGCGCCGCCTGTATCCTGATCAACAATTTGTAACGGCCATTGCTATTTTATTTATTCCTTCAGTGTTGTTTTGGGGGTCCGGCTTACTGAAGGATTCTCTAACTTTCAGTTTTACACTCCTTGGCATAATAAGCCTTTACCACCTAATCATTAAGCCAACACGTGTGGTACGGCATGTTCTGTATCTGGGGCTGTCTTCCTATGTGGTGATTAGTATCAAACCTTATATTTTTTTCGCATTGCTTGCTGCTGTATTGGTTTGGGCTTTGGTGCATTATACAAAGCACATTAAAGGGGCTTTTTTGCGTTTCGCACTTATTCCTCTGCTCAGCCTGATGATGGTTGGGGGTGGGATCTTTGCTTTTTCACAGCTTAGTGAAAGCGTGGGAGGGTCTTACAGCGGATTTGATGCCATGGCTGAACAAGCGACAGTAATACAGCAAGATTTAAGCCGGGATTATTACGGGGGGAATTCTTTTGACATCGGTGATTTTGAACCTACCTTTGGGGGAATGCTTAATAAGTTTCCACAGGCTACAGCCGCGGGGTTGTACCGTCCTTATTTATGGGACAGCAATAGTATTTTCATGTTTTTTACCGGACTGGAAAACCTGGTGTTGCTCTTACTCAGTCTGTATGTAATGTTTCGCGTCGGGCCATTTCGGTTTTTGCGGCAAATGATGAATGACCCGTTTTTGTTGTTTTGCTTTGTCTTTGCCATCATACTGGCCTTTTTTATCGGAATCACCACTGCCAATTTTGGTGCCCTGGTGCGGTACAGGATTCCGTTGTTGCCGTTTTTTGTGTTTGCGCTGTTGAAAATCTATTTTACCAATCGAAAAGCAAAACGGGCTAAGGGTAATAACCCGTAGTTTTTTTATAAGCTACCTCTTTTTCTTTGATTAAAAGGCATGGACGCTTACTGCATTAACCTTATCAACATTTTGTTTAAGTTTTCTTAAGGGGCCTTCTAATAATTCTTTTCTTTCAAGAAACAAATTTTGTGCAAATTTTGTGCAAATTTTGCGCAAACGAGGGCAGAGCCAAGCTTGCTTGGGCTATGCTGAGTGCAGCCAAAATTATTAAAATGAGGGCAGAGCCAAGCTTGCGACGCAGTGAGCTGAGTCGAACCTGCTTGAGCTATGCCGAGTGCAGCCATAATTATTAAAAAATTTTTGCATTATCCCGATAGTGCTTCAAAAATTTGCATTGTCTATGAAAAACGCTGAAAATCTTGATGCGAAAGAATTATTAGAAGGCCCCTTAAGAATGTCTAGGCTGTTGTCCATATTTTTTAAAGCTTTGTTTATGTACACATTAACAAAAACAGCCCCTAATTGTTTAAGATTTTGCCTGTTGGGTTGGGAAAACCCGTGTTGCTCCAAAGCCATACTCCTTGAAGGATGCGTCCTCATAGTGCAGTTTATAATCATTATCCAGGCTTTTCCTTAAGGTTGATTTGAGGGTTCCGTTACCGATACCATGAATAAAAACAACCGATTCAATCCGTTCTTTGATGGCTTCATTAAGCACTTCATGAAAATAACTCATCTGGGATTCCAGTATTTCGTGGTTACTCATGCCCACCACTGAATCCACCAACTCATTGACATGCAGGTCTTCTTCCCATACCACAGGCTCAGGACGCTTTTTTGAACGACTGTGTTTTTCTGCATCCAGTTTTTCCTGCATTTCCTTTTCTGAAGTAACTTCACTCAAATCAGCATTCACAACAATATCATTGCTGTACATGACATGCACCTGCGCTTTATCGTGAAAATAATCGCTGTTACTGTATGCCTCATCCTGTATCAGACGTGCCGGTTTAATTTTAAGTTCCGTTTGAATGGCAGGTTTGAGTTGTTGCATCTTATTTCCTGTAAACAGCCCCTGCATTGCCACTTTTTTCAAATCATTTAAATCCCTGTCGTCGATTGTCATTAACTCCAGTTTGGTATCCGGTTCAAGCACATCCTGTGAAATCAATTTGTAAGCCTCATCGTATGCCTGGTACAGGGCAAAATTCAAGTAATAGGGTGAATCATTGATTAAAAACATACTTACGTTGCGGACTCCATCATCCCTCGTGAAAGCCAGCAATACTTTATACACGGTTCTGTCTTCACTGATTTTCATTTTCTCAGGGTCGGTATGTTTTGGTGCTTCATCAGCCGTGTGCTGAACGAGGCTTTCGACTCCTCTTTCTATCAACACCAGGTCTTCGGCTGCTACCGGATATTCAAAACCATCTTCAGTTTCCACTATCAAAGTACCATCCTTTTGAACACGCCTGACCTCGCCTCCGCCTACATCATTCAAAAACCTTACTTTATCACCCGGTCTGTATTGCTTTGTATTGCTCATATTATATAAATTTTTCTTTATTTTGCAGTAAATTCCTGTCACATGACGAATGATACAAAGTTAATAAAGATCGCAGACTATACATATACATTACCGGAATCACGCATTGCAAAATATCCGCTTGAAGCCAGGGACACATCCAAACTGCTGATATATAACAGGGGAACGCTTAAACAAAATAAATTTCACAAATTGACCGGTTATCTGCCCGCTGACGGACTAATGGTATGGAATGATTCACGCGTGCTCAATGCCAGGCTTGTTTTTCATAAATCCACAGGGGCCAGGATTGAAATATTCTGCATTTCACCGGCAGGGGAACAGGATTACAGCACAGCCCTGCAATCAAAAGGAAAAACCACATGGAAGTGCATCATCGGCAACCTGAAAAAATGGAAAACAGGTGCACTTACCGGCATTTTTAACATTGATGATAAAGAAATAAAGATTCATGCAAAGCTGATTGAACGGGGCAAAACAGAGCATGTCGTGGAATTCTGTTGGGATTATACAGGCACAAGCTTTGCCGACATCATGGAACACAGCGGCCTCACCCCCATTCCACCATACCTGAACAGGGAAAGTGAACCGATTGACAGGCAGCGGTACCAAACGGTGTATTCTACCGTTTCAGGCTCGGTGGCAGCACCCACAGCAGGCCTGCATTTCTCGGACAGGATGCTGCAAACACTCAGGCAAAGCAATACAGAGACAGCCTCCCTGACACTACACGTGGGTACGGGAACATTTCAACCTGTCAAATCCAAACACATTGGCGACCACATTATGCATACGGAATTTTTTTACGCTTCACGGGACTTGTTGATGTTGTTGAAAAAACATGCGGGGAACATCACCGCTGTAGGCACCACCAGCCTGCGTGGGATGGAAAGCCTGCTTCAGGCCGGGATTAAAGCCATGCAGGGAGAAACACAACTGGATGCCCCCCAACACATCAGCCAGTGGGAAGCCTACAACAGGCCTGAAGGGATAAGTTTGGAAACGGTATTGGATTTTATGATTGAAGAATCAGACAGGCTGAACATTCATCACATTCACGGCAAAACCAGCATGATGATTGCGCCGGGATATCCATTTCTGCTGCCCGACAGGTTGATTACCAACTTTCACCAGCCGGGCTCTACCCTGTTGCTGCTCATTGCAGCCTACATCGGCGATGACTGGAAAAAAGTGTATGACTACGCTTTGCTACATGGATTCCGGTTTTTAAGCTATGGCGACAGTACGTTGCTTCAGAACTCATAAAAATGTGTTATCTTTCGGAAAAATTATCAGTAATGAAACTTAAACAATCTGAAAACAAACTGACAATAAAGCAACTTGAAGAGGCAATCAAAAGGGATCATACACACCTCACTATAAAAAGACGTTCGGGCTCATTGACCACTGTGAAAAAAAACAAAGCCATCGGCACTGAAGTTTATGCAGGAAAAAATAACATATACATCAAGCCAGCCTGGGCATCTCCCGGAGCACGAATACTGTTCTGGATTTCACTCATCATCCTCGGCATCATTATCCCCCTCATTATTTACCTGACCTGCTTTCGTCCCAAAATGAAACGCCTCGAAAAGCAAGTGGGAAAAACCATTGCTGAAGAGATTAGATAAACCCTATGTACTATGTGTTTGTTTTTTGGCAGAAACCACCTGTCGAAGCTTACTATTATGGACATGTTACAACATTGCCAACCCATACACATGGCATAATGGGAGACCTGACAGGTGGGTGGGTGGATGTTTGTCAGGTCATCAATTATTCACTTATTACAGCTTGAAATGATGTTATATTGGTTATAAAGGAATACCTCGACAAGGGGTTATAAAATGGGATTGCTTCATTTTAAAAACCCTGGCACTTTTGGTTTGCTGTTTATAAATGTGTTGCCAGACAGCAGCCGTATGCAGACAGCAGCGTTGGCAGCTGTAGGGAGACTGATGAGTCAACTATAAAAAAGCATTATATGAAATATGAGTTATTTTGTATTGTAGTTTTTATTGTTTATTTTAGCATTTAAAATTGTATTATGAGAAAGCTACTATTTATTACATTAATGATGTTAATATTTCCATTATTGACATTTTCACAGTGGGATATAGAAATTATAAATGACACTACGGGATATTACGGTTGTGATATTACTACAGATAACAATGGTTATCCGCATATAAGTTACAGTGATGAATCCCATAACCTGTATTACGCCCACTGGGACGGCTCACAATGGCAAAACACATTAATAGAGACACCAAATAGTGCTTTTAATGGAACATCAATTGCCCTTAATGCATCCGGGAATCCTCACATAACCATTCAACTACAGAATGTCTATGGAAACAAACTCTGGCATGTCTGGTGGGATGGCGATAACTGGCAGCAAGAGGGTATTGATGATTTACCCTCTGATGGAAATGCAGGACGTTGGAGTTCTATAGCCTTTGATAATGATGGGTATCCTCACATTAGTTACACATTGCAAAATACTGATACGGAGGTATCTTTTATCAAATATGCTTATAAAGATGGTTCCGGATGGCATTTACAGTACATTGATAGTATTACAGAAACATTTACCAATCAATTCAAATACACCTCTTTGGAATTAGATAGCGATAATAACCCACACATAAGTTACTATGATTATGACGAAGGTGATCTGAAATACGCCCGGAGGAATGGTTCAGAATGGCAAACTGAAAAAATTGACAGTATTGATAATGTGGGTAAATACGCTTCAATCGTGCTGGATGATTTGGATTATCCTCACATAGCTTACAAGGATCACACCAATGATGCCGTCAAGTATGCAAAATGGGATGGCTCTGCCTGGCAGATTGATACAGTTGAATCGGATATTGGATATGGAAATTACACATCACTTGTTCTTGATGCCAATAACCGCCCACACATCAGTTCTGCTGAATATAGCGGTGAAGTGAGATTTGCATATTGGGATGGTACAGACTGGCAAACCGAGGTTGTAGAAGATATCTACTGTGGCTGGACTGCGCTTGATATTGATGGTGAGGGGTATTGTCATATTGTTTATTTTAATGATGAGTTTCAATCACTATCTGTCAGATATGCCAAAAGAAATCCCATTAGCGTGGGAAACGCTAAGCATAACATGAATGAGAATAATATACATATTTACCCCAATCCTTCTAATGAAAACTTAATTATTGATATTCCGGACATTACCCGGGAATACTCTGCAGAGATTTATGATATGCAAGGCCGAAAAATGAAAAAGCATGATATTATAAACGTAAACACAGAATTGAATATATCCGACTTACCGGATGGTATTTATATTATCAATATAATGGATAAAAATGAAAAAGTCATTAAGTCTGAAAAATTAATCCATAAATAAAAAATGAATTATTCATAGTAGCTTTTTTATTTTTTTGACGACTTTATCACTTTCTGATCAGGAAGACAGGAAATATTCTCGTGTTAATCCAGGCATCTGAATGGTATCCCATCACAGGGTGAGGGATTTTAAAAAAAACAAATCTATTGTATCTTTGCTATCCATGACCGAGGTTTTCTCCCATATCCTCTCCCTCAAACGCGGGACAACAAAGTACGGGCCGGCGCCGCACAAACCGGTGTTGCTGCTGGCTGTGATTAAGGGATTTGAGGAAGGCGATATATACACACCCAAAATTGAAATAACTGATGAGTTAATTCAATCATTTTATAATACCTGGTATGCTTTGGTGAAAAATGATTTAAGGCCTCGTTTTTATTATCCATTTTTTCATCTGCAAAAAGCCAAAGGACATTTCTGGCAGCTCGTACCTTATCCGGGCAAAAAAATCCCAAAAAACCGAAATCATTCCATAAACAGTTTTCGGGAATTGAATGATAACATTTGGCATACACGCCTTTCCGATGAATTATACAAGATACTGATGTACCCGGTACAGCGTGAAAAACTAAAACAGGCCATGCTGGAAACCTACTTCGGCATCAAATCATCACACATTCCGGCATCGGATTATACCCAGGAGGTAGCATCCCAGATGCTTTACGACCCGGAAGTAAACTACGCACGGAAAGTCAAGCGGCAGATTGAGGAACAGCATACGGATGCCAGGGAAGAATACGTGGTGCTGCGCTCCTCGGTGTTTCGCAAAGCCATCATCCGGATATACGATTACCAGTGTGCTGTTACCGGCCTGCGTGTGCGGGACAGACACAACCGGCCACTGCTGGAAGCCTGCCACATTGTACCTTTTGCCGAAAGCTGCAACGATTCTGTCCGCAACGGCATTGCCCTCTCGCCTACTTTTCACCGGGCGTTTGACAAGGGCCTGATTGGCATTTCTGATGATTACCGTGTGGTGCTGCACCCGGAACTGCGGGATGAAAGCCGGGATTTTTCCCTTGCCCGCTACGCTGGTAAAACCATCATGCTGCCCCAAAACAGAGATTTCCATCCCTCACGCCAACGTTTCCGCGCCCACCGCCAGCGATTTGGGATGTGATTTTTTGCCCAAAAAACATCGTTTTGTTTCAGGAAAGGTGGGGCTGGGCGGGGATACTTTGTTAAAATGAAAAATTATTACCTTTTTGAGATATCCCAAATGGGTAAAAACTTAAAATTAGATAAACTTGTAGATGTAGATTTGCTTA
>JAQIDD010000201.1 GCA_027858215.1 Candidatus Delongbacteria bacterium
TTACACGGGTGATGAAAAAACCGAACAATATGGAGAAAAATATGACCGAAAGCATTTGGGAATTGTCTGTAAAGGAGCTGAAAAGGTTGTCGGGAATGATGTTTATCAGCGTGTTGCCAAGCGTGTCGGGTGTGATATCCAGGTCCACTTCAGCGGCCAAATTGATGTCAGCACCAACCCCGGGTTTTAGTATGTTCACAAAAACCAAGCCCACTAAAAGTGCCAGCGTTGTCGTCATCAGATAATAACCAATGGTTTTTAATCCCAGGCGCCCCAGGTTTTCAGCTCCCCCAAGGTTGGCTACACCTGAAATCACAGAACTCAATATCAGGGGAACAATGATCATCTTCAGTGCACGCAGAAAAGCAGTGCCCATCCATTCGACATATCCGATGTATTCTTTAAAATATACGCCGAACAAAATCGCCAGAATAAGTGCCAGTAATATTTGCCAGTGTAATTTGAATTTGAATCTTTTCATACGGCAGATTTTTACACTAAAGAAACAAAATATTTTGCTTGTTGCAAATACCAGGTTACACTTGAATGTCCATTAGCCGTAAAATATTTTTTATACTTTAGCGTTAAAATTTTTGAATGTTGAAAATACGATATAGTGTGCTGTTTTTGTGTTTGCAATTGTTTATTCCGAACAATGCCATGCCACAGTTTCAGCACAATTATTACGAAAGGGCATTGTTTCAGTTGCAGCAGGAAAATTACAAAGAGGCGGTCAAGTTGTTCACGTATGACATCAATATGGATGATGATAACCCGGATGTGTATTTTTTCAGGGGGTATTCGCGTTACATGCTGGAAGATTACCACGGTGCACTGAAAGATTTTTCGATATGTGTTGATAAAGCACCGGATTACCAGCAGGCATGGCTTCACAGGGCTATCATCAACAACAGAATGATGGATTATGAACAAGCCCGACGTGATTTCGACAAAGCCCTTGATCTGGATGATTCTGATGCCTTTGCATGGTTTCAAAGGGCTGTGAGCATGTTGTATCTCAACCAATACCAACAAGCCATTGATGATTGCAACAAAGCACTTGAAAAAGGACTGAATAACGTAGCTGTGTATATGGTCAGAGGAATGGCACACAGGGGTAAATCCGCAGTAGATGCAGCCATGGATGATTTTAATTCTGTGTTGGAATTACAACCTGACCATGCCGGTGTAATTGTTCAGAAAGGATTGACTTACAAGGAGATGGGGCTCAGGGATTCCGCCCGGTATTATATTGAACACGCCATTACGGTAGATTCATCGTTTTATTATGCTTACTATCAGCGTGCAGCAATGCACATGGAAGATACCAACTGGGACGCTGCATTGCATGACCTGAATTATATTCTGCGTAAAAACCCGTTGAATACAGCCGCTTTGTTTAACCGAGCAGTGGTTTACAGTCAATTGAAACAATTCAGGAAAGCCATCGGAGATTATACAACAATGCTCAAAGTGCAGCCTGAACACATCCTGGCCTGGTACAACAGGGCTGGTTTAAAAGTGGAAATTGAAGATTACAAAGGGGCACTCGAAGATTACAATCAGTGCATTAACTTGTTTCGTGATTTTGCCGATGCCTATACAAACAGAGCCTATGTCAAAGATAAACTCAATCGCCCGAAGGAGGCTGCCAGAGACCGTAAAATGGCTGAATCCGTAAATGCCATTAATGCATTGAAATGCAAAAGCCTGAAATACCGTCAGGGCATGGAATTGAAACGCCTTACAAGTTTAAGTGCAGATTTTAATGCAGATGCGGATGAAGCTGTGCCTGAAGTCAGTGCGGAATATGTGTTTTTTATTGTGCCTGACAATAGCCGGAACATAACATACAATTATTATGATGTTTATGGAAAAAACATGTATCCTGACGGGGTTTTTGATCAAAAAACCATTGCGCTGAGCAATGAAATCCATCTTTTGAGCGATGCAACCCTTTCCCATATGGTGGATTCATTGTCTGTGGTTATTGAATCTCATCCTAAAACCTTAATAAACTATCTGTACAGAGCCGGTTTTTTGAGTTTGCAAGGCAACTTTAACCAGGCAATGAATGATTATGAAACGGCTTTTAAGCTTGTTCCCGATAATCCACTTGTGTATTTTTCAAAGGCTAATACGCTGGTGTTACTGGGCTTGTTTATGGAAAACATCAACCCTGAGCAAGAGGTATATACCAGGACATTTAAACCCAGCATTAAAGAGAATGTCAAGGTAAATCCAAATTACAAAGATGCGCTGGAAACATACACAATGGCAATAAAACATGATAAAGACTTTGCTTTTGCTTATTTCAACCGTGCATATACTTATTCGCTGACATCGAATCATTGGGCGGGGATTGATGATTTTGAAAAGGCAATTGATGTTAGGCCGGATTTTACAGAGGCCTATTTTAATCGTGGGTTAACCTATTTCTATCTGAAAGAGAAGAACAAGGCGTGCATAGACCTGAGCAATGCAGCCGGATCCGGTATGGATAAAGCCTTTGATGTTATTGAGAAGTATTGCCAATGATCCCATTGCGATGATGCTAAAACGCATGTTTACCTTCCGGGTAACTTTTGAATGCAGTCTGGACAAACGGTATAATCCACGGGACAGGTGGTGATGGTATCTTTGTAAAAAATGTTTTCATCTTTCATGTCCACCCATTGATGACCCGATTTGAGCCGGTTGCAAATGGAGCAGCGTTTCATTGAATCGGTATCACCCTGGTAAAAACGTATGTTGGGAAGGCTGTGTTCTTCGTTGTCAAGGAAACAGTCAAACCGCATGAGGTTGCCCGATTCGGGAGTTAATCTCATTCTCATGAACCTGGCTATGCGGGGGCTGTCGCAACGAAAGTTGTATGCATACGGTTTTTGCATGATGCGTACACGTTGAAGCAGTACTTCAAAAAAAATCTTGACCTCATCGCTTTCAATGAGCGACATGAAGTTTTCATTTTCCCAGTCTGTGAAAGAAAAAGGAGGGGGCATGTCAGAACGACGGAATCCTTCATCCAATTCTTTTAACCCTTTGATGCGGTTGTAAAGGTCTATCCAGTATGTGATTACAGGTTTATCCATAAATTAAAGCATTAAGGAGCTTTCTGAAAAAAATATACCTTTAAAAAACAAATGTAATGAATGAGATGCAAGGCGCAAATTTTTCTGAAGAACCATTGCTATTTGAAAAACTTTAAAGCATTCAGATTGTTTAATATGTTTGTTCCTGTAGGGTTTTCAGCGTTTCTCATATCGTGTTTCAACAATTTGCATTGTCTATGAAAAACTTTATAAATGTTGATGTGAAAGAGTTTTTAGAAAATCCATGAAGATTCAAAACAATCTTTGGGGCCAGTCTAAAAAGTCAAATAAATGAGAAATGCCACAAAGCCACCAAGATTCACAAATGGCTGTATTGCAATGTTTTGAAACCTGTGACGCTTTGTGTCTTCGTGTCATAGTGGCAATGCAATGACTTTTTAGACTGGGATCATCTTTTGAAAGCAAAAAAAATATAATTTTCTTTGTTCTCATGATGAAAGAAAATACACACAGGCGCTATAAAAACATCGTTTTTGATTTGGGACAGGTGTTGTTGCCGATAGATTTTGATGCTCCGGTCAGGGCATTTACCAGTTTAGGGCTGAAAGATTTTGATACCTTATATCATGAGTCTGTACAGGCAGATTTGTTCAATTTATTGGAGACCGGAAAAATCACCGAAGAACGTTTCCGTGATGAGTTGAGACGTATTTCCGGGATGCCCTGGACTGATACGAAAATTGATGAGGCGTGGAATACCATTATTCTGGAATTCAGGCCGGCAACCATTGAGATGCTTAAATCATTATCCAAAGTGTACCGTTTGTTTTTACTCAGCAACACAAACAGTATTCATTACAGGTGCTATAATCAGCAAATAAAGCAAAAGTTTTGCCCGGATGGAATAAGTGCTTTTTTTGAGCACATGTTTCTTTCTCATCAGATGGGAGCAAGGAAACCGGAGCCGGAAATATTTCTTTCGATGCAGAAACAAACCGGAATGGTTCCAGCACAAACCCTTTTTATTGATGACAATGCAAAGAACATAAAAACCGCTCAATCGTTGGGATATCATACCCTGCATTTACGTGATGGAATGAAAGTAGAGGAGAAGCGTTTTTGTGCGGATTTATAGCAAAATAAAATTTGCAAATGATATCATTTTTGTATCTTTGCCCTTCGAAAATTAACAACGGTCCAGTAGCTCAGTTGGATTAGAGCAACGGCCTTCTAAGCCGTAGGTCCCAGGTTCGAGCCCTGGCTGGATCACTCACCGCCGGATGTCATACTGATATCCGGTTTTTAAATTGAATTTCAAATAATGCATGTGACTAGATTAAACATCATTTCCCCAAAAAAAATGCAAGCTGTTTTTATCAAAAATTGAAATTAATCAGAGTATGTTGTTCAAATTCCGTAATAATTATAATTTTGGAAATATTGTCAATTAATATATTATTACAGTGAGCAAATGAAACCCGACTTCAAATTACACATTCTGGGAAAAAGCTCAGCGATTCCCACAAAAACATCGTTCCCGAGTGCTCAATTGTTAAGATTCCACAATCATTCTTTCCTCATTGATTGCGGGGAAGGCTGTCAAATACAGTTGCGGCGTAATCAACTGGGCTTTTCAGAAATACGACACATTTTTATTTCACATGTCCATGGAGATCATTATTTTGGATTATTCGGTCTGCTTTCAAGCATGAGGTTGCTGGGACGCAATCAAATTTTGCATATACATGCCCATCCCAAACTGGAGTCCATCATTAAATATGTGTTCTCCCAGGGGGGCTCTATGCCCGAATTCCCCATCGTGTTTCACAAACTTAATTTCAACGCAAAAGAATTAATCCTCAGTAACAAACTGTTGGATATTTATTCATTTCCCATGAAACATAAAATACCCGTTTGCGGGTTTTTGTTTCAGGAAAAACAAACAGCACGCAACATCATTGAAAAGGAGATTGATGCCTATGATATGTCATACCAGGAAATACGCCGTATAAAACAAGGGGCTGACCTCGTAAGAAACGGTAAAACCATTGAAAAAAATGATAAACTTACCTTGCCGGGACATGCTTTGCGTTCGTATGCATATTGCTCAGATACAGCTTATTACCCAGAGATGGTTAAACACATCAAAAACGTGCAATGTTTATACCACGAGGCTACGTTTGGCAATCATCTGAAAGAAAATGCCAAAGAGACATTTCATTCGACAGCGTGTGAAGCTGCGATGATTGCACGTGAAGCAAACGCTAAAAAACTGTTGCTTGGCCATTTTTCCACGCGTTACCATACCCCTGATGAGATGGTCAGTGAAGCGCGGGAAATATTCCCGGAAACATACGCTGCCAATGAGAATGATGTTGTTGTTTTTCAGTGAAGACAGACAAATCATATTTTCCAAAACCCTACAGAGGCGATCGCTATGACTCTAATCATTTTCCTGAACACCTGAAGCTAACTCACCTCAATGATTTTGCTGTTGCATTTCCTGCAATATTTGCCGTCTTTCAGATGATTTACAGCGCTGAATCCCTGCCTGCTGATAGCTAAGGTGCCACAATCCGGACAATAGGTGTTCTCAGCCTCTCCGGCCATAATATTTCCCGGGTACACATACAACAAACCTGCATTCATGGCTTTTTTCCTCACTTCAAATATACGATTTTCAGGTGTGGGAGGGACGTTACGCAATTTGTATGTGGGATAAAAACGGGAAATA
Organism: Candidatus Delongbacteria bacterium; assembly: GCA_027858215.1. Lineage (GTDB taxonomy): Bacteria > Bacteroidota > Bacteroidia > Bacteroidales > ML635J-15 > JAQIBY01. The sequence goes on from JAQIDD010000201.1 coordinate 5,788, forward strand.
TGCAGCGGAACTTCATGCATGTTGCGTTCGGTCATCCAGTAGAAAAACGCATCCAGCTCTTCGTCTTTGTCACTGATGCCGGGAATGAGCAAGATGGTGATTTCAAGATGCGCTTTACTTTTATGAATGGTTTCAATGCTTTTCAATATAGGTTTCAGAGGCCCGCCGGTTATTTCCTTGTGGACTTTCTCGTTGAAACCCTTCATGTCAATGTTCACAGCATCAATTACTGGCAGTAATTGATGAAGTGGTTCAGGATTGATCAAACCATTGCTGACCATGATGTTTTTTATGGTTTTCTTGTGTGCCAGCTCCGCAATTTTATACATCATCTCATAAAAAATTGTGGGTTCGGTGTAGGTATATGCAATGGATTGCAGACCACGTGATGCCACATTGTCCACAATTTGTTCCGGTGTAATTATCCGGGATGGATTGACGGGATTGCTTGCCTGTGAGATATCACTGTTCTGGCAATTTTTACAATGCATATTACAACCTGCTGTGCCAATGCTATATACTTCGCTCCCCGGCATAAAATGATACAATGGTTTCTTTTCCACCGGGTCAATGTTGCCGGCAATTACGTGTCCCCACGACAACGCCCTGAATTTACTGTCAATTAACATACGTGTACCACACGGGCTCATTTCATTTTCTTCAAGCACACATGCTTGCGGACACAATTGACACAGTGCTTTTCCATCTTTCCTGATTTTGTAAAAATACGCTTCTTTCCTGTTCATATCCTATTCCTCATTAAAAACAATGGCTTCATACAAATACACTTCTGCGTCTTTCCATCCATCCCATGAAAGTCCGGCTTTATCCCTGGCACAGTGGCCGAGAAACTCTTCTTTGTCCCAGCCTGTTTCGGTAGCAACTTGTGGCAAAAATGTGCCTGACGTCAAACCATGTTTGATGTAAATACCGTGTTTGCCAAGTTCAAGTTCAGATATGTCTTTCATAGGATGCAGCGGTGTTAACACTGATATTTCAATCTCAGTGTCTGATAATTCGTTTTCGAGTAAAGGTGAAAAACGGGTATCATGAAAAGCTGCAGCCACAGCCATTTCTTTTACCACTTTCCACAATGGCCGGTCATCGCCGAAATTCCCAATACATCCCCGCAGTTTGCCATTTTTATGCAGGGTTACAAAAGCACCGCATGGTGTGGTAAGTTTTTCGGGAATACCTTCATCCTTTTCAGGTAAATCCACATCCTCCGGATGGAAGCTGACATCAATACTTTTGCGGGCCACATCCAGCAGAAACTGCTTCTCTTCATGGGAAAGGGTGAAATCCTTCTGTTTTTTTTCGTTCAAAAAACCTGCAATCGCTGCGTATCCAACCACCCTGCTGTGGTCGCCGAAAACAGCATCACCTGAATTGGCCGTGGATATTTTTTTCCATTCGATGTCGCTGTTCTCAAACAATTTCAATATGGTTAAAACGGATGTCCAGCCGCAAATATCTGTTGAAAGCGACCTTAATCCTCTGTTTTTGTGTTTTTCCATAGTGGATACCAATTCCCCTGGTTTCCCACTGATGATGGCTTGTATGGTTTCTTTATCCACCTTCTGAGCGGTTTCATAATCAGGAAAATGGGAGAGGTCTGTAGAAATGACAAATGCCGTTTCAGGATCTGACAACCAGGGTTCAAGGGCTTTTGCCAGTTTTTCTGTAATATCTGTGTTATAACTGCCTATCAGCATGGGTACAATTTTGACATCGTGCAAATGGTGTTTTAGGAACGGTATTTCTACTTCTATGCAATGTTCATTTTCGTGTGCCCTTGGTAGAAAATCAATGAAATCGTGGTCTTTTATTAATGTTTCTATTGTTTCTTTATCTATATCCACAGTGCCGACAGGAGTATCATAAGCATCACCGGCATACGCTGATACTCCATCAAAATGGGCATGGTGTGATGTCCCGATAACAAATACACGTTTTGTCTTTTCGGCATCAAGTTGAACAATGGCATCTGCTGCAATCTGACCTGAAAACACATAACCGGCGTGTGGTGCAATGACCGCTTTAGCCGGACTGGCTTGTTTTTTAGATTTCGCATTGTCAAAGTAAGACTGCAATGCTTCTTTGAGGGTATTTTTATCATCTGAATAGAATTGTCCTGCAACCACTGGTTTTCTTATTTGTTTCATCATAGATTATCTTTTTTGTTTTATTGCTTTAAGTTACTATATTTATTTTACAAACAGAAAACAAAAATGTTTATTTTTTTACAATCCGGTGGCTTTGAGACATTCCGGCTATCGCCGGAACCCTCATCCACCTGCAGTGTGCCAACACAGGTGATTGAGGAGAGCCAAGGAACGAGGCTCGTCTCGAAATCACCGGCTGCAAAATTCCCAAATATTTCTCAATTCCGCGCAAGGTGGGAGGCTGGTATCCCCGCTTGGTGCAAGCATTGAATGAACAGCCACAGCATAGTGACAGGCGGAACTCATGTCTGTGGATATGGTGAATACATGCCTGCAATAAGCGGGATATAAGCCGTACACCGACCCTTATTTGTTTTTTTATCTCTGCTATTCACGTGTTCTGAAGTTCCAAATTTTAGAAAAGGCCTCCTGGCCATAAAAAACAAATAAGGGATGCGCCCAAAAAAAAAAGCATTTTATACCTTATCAGGTGAATATCTCTGTTAGGATAAATTTAAGCTTATTGGAAAGGTTTTTGATGAAGCTTTTATATCTTTACAGCAAATTAATGCATATGAGACATTTGAAATCCCTTATCATATTGGTATTTGTCGTGATTATTTGCTTGCCTGCAAAAGTAATCCAGGCTCAAAATTTACAAAATGAACAGACGGAGCAATTGCACAAATTCGGGCGTGTGCTAACACTCATTAACACCTTGTATGTTGATACTGTCAGCCAGGAAAAGATTGTGGAAGGTGCCATAGTGGCCATGCTGAAAGAACTTGATCCACATTCAATTTACATCAGCAAAGATGAAGTAAAACGCATGAACGAACCATTGAAAGGGGCATTTGAAGGCATCGGGATACAGTTTAACATCCTGGAAGATACGCTGATGGTGGTTGCTACCATTCCCGGCGGCCCCTCAGAAAAGCTCGGGATTATGCCCGGTGACAGAATCATCAGTGTTGATGGAAAGGATATCACTGACATCGGGCTGAAAAATTCCGATGTACTGGATATGTTGCGTGGGGAAAAAGGCACAATAGTGAATGTTGAAATTGTACGCAGGGGCGTGGATGAGGTGCTTGAATTTACCATTGTCCGCGATAAAATACCTATTTTTTCCGTCAACGCAGGGTATGTTGTGGATGATGATATTGGTTATGTGAAACTGAACCGATTTTCAAAAACCACAGATGAAGAATTGAAAGAAGTATTTAACCACTTTGATTCTGTCGGTGTTAATAGCATTATTCTTGACCTGACCAGCAATGGTGGCGGATATATGGACAAAAGTATCTGGCTGGCTGACCAGTTTTTGGAAGAGGATGAAATGGTTGTTTATACCGAAGGGGAAAATTCACCGAAGCGGGAATACCGTGCCACCGATGACGGACGATACGAGAACGCCCGTGTTGTGGTGCTTGTCAATGAAGGCTCTGCCTCTGCAAGTGAAATTGTTTCAGGGGCACTGCAGGACTGGGACCGGGGTGTTATTATCGGTCGCCGTACATTTGGTAAAGGCTTGGTACAACGTCCCTTTCCCCTTCCAGACAGGAGCATGATTAGATTGACCGTGGCGAGGTATTATACACCATCAGGAAGGTGCATACAAAAGCCTTATGAAGAAGGCAAAGAAGATTACAGCCATGAACTGATTGACAGGTATAATGAAGGAGAAATGATTAGTGCGGATAGCATACACTTTCCGGACTCCTTATTGTATAAAACCTTGCGCAAAGAACGTAAAGTTTATGGTGGCGGCGGTATCATGCCGGATGTATTCATCCCGCTTGACACTACACAGGTTTCTGATTTTCACAGTGCCCTGATGCGAAAAGGCGCTATTTTTAGTTTTGCATTGCAATATGTAGATGGAAACCGTGACGCATTGAATGAAACCTATCCCAATTTTGATACATTTGAATCGGAATTTGTGGTAACTGATGAAATGGTTGATGACCTGGCTGAATATGCTGAAGAAAAAGACATCAATGAAAGCATGGACAGCATCACAGACAAGCAGTATAACAAATTGAAATTACATATTAAAGCGCTGATTGCATCTGATATCTGGGAAACCAATGAATTCTACCAAATCAACAATAAGCGCAACGATGCATTTTTGAAAGCACTTGAGATACTTAGTGACCCCAAAAAATACGATGCCATCCTAAATAAATGAGTGTATGTTTGTATGGGATTGGATAGCAGAGAATTATTTTGAGCTGACGGCTGCAGCATTGGGGGTGTTCAGCATTTTTCTGCAGATTAAGCAAAATCCATTGTATTGGTTGGTAGCCCTGGTTATGGTATCCATGTATATCTGGGTATATTATCAAACCAAATTTTATGCTGATATGTCCCTTCAGGTTTATTATTTTGTTGTGAGCATATATGGTTGGTTACATTGGGTATTCGGAAAAAACAAGCGTAAAAAACAAGATGGTGAGAAAAAATTACCGGTTGGCCGGTTGACAGATATGGAATGGATGTGGTCATTATTGGCATCAGGCGTTTTGTTCGTGGTAATATGGCAGGTATTAACTCATTTCACAGACAGTCCTGTGCCTGTGGGTGATGCATTCACAACAGCACTGAGTTTTGTGGCTACATGGATGCTTGCCCGCAAGATAATCGAAAACTGGCTGTTCTGGATTATTGTTGACCTGGTTTCTACAGGCTTGTATATATACAAAGGATTGTACCCCACAGCGGTGCTTTTCCTTTTTCTTACCGTAATGGCCGTCATCGGATATAAAGCATGGAAAAAAGATTTGACAAAAACTGTAAGCGTATAGTTGTTACCGGCCCTGAATGCACCGGGAAATCATGGTTGAGCTATCAGCTTGCCCGCGAAACATCCGGACTGTGGTTGCCTGAATATGCGCGGTATTATATTAGTTATCTCAACAGGCCATACAATAAGGAAGACATCATGCATATTGCAACCATGCAGATTGAACTGGAAAATGGTATGGTTGCAGCCAATCCGTCGTATCTTTTTCTTGATACGGGCCTGATCATCACAAAAGTCTGGCTTGAACACGTGTATGGCAGCTCACCAGGTTGGCTGGATACAGCCATTAAAAATTCACCCCGCCACTTGCATTTATTGTGTTACCCCGATCTGCCATGGCACCCTGATCCCCTGCGTGAAAACAAAGACCTGCGCATGTATTTTTTCAACTGGTACCGTAGTGAGATTGAAGAGTATGGCTTTGATTACCGGGTTATTAAAGGCAAACAACGACTCCACCAGTCAATTCATGCACTTAAACATGAATCGCAATAAAAAACATGAAAATAAGGCTTAGGAATACCATCTTCTCACTTTTTTTATTATTTTATGACCTCCTTGTTTGAAAAGCGAATTTGTTGATACATGACCACCAAATAATGGATGGTTCTACTCCGATTGCGGTGGAATATTTTTCCCGTAGAAATTTTTGATTTTGGATGGTTGCATGCTTAATAATCAAGTGATTATACCAGTAATGTTAAAGCTTTAAGTTTATCAGGTGTAGTTTCTGGTATTATCAAATATATAATCTGTCAACATCCAATTTTAAACATCATCAAATGTACTGAACAGGATCGAGGAATTACGGATTTGTTATCAGCCACTATTTCCTCCTGGTTAGATAAAAAAAATGCCGGTATGTTACCGGCATTTTTTAACATTGTATGTGAAAATTTTATTGATTCAGGATAAGCGGAAGCCCATCATCTCCGCCAATAACCACAATTTTTGCATTATTGCTTTGGGCGAGTTTAAGTGTTGTTTCAATGCCGCGCATTTTTAGCAGTTCTGGTGTCAGGGATTCGTTGATGATTTTATTGGCCCTGGCTTCACCTTCAGCCTCAATGCGTTTCCGTTCGGCTTCTTTTTGTTCTTTTGCCAGTTTGAATTCATAAGCCAGAGATTCCTGTTCCTGACCGAGTTTCATTTCTATGGCATTTTTAATCTGTGATGGCAGGTTAATTGACCTGATAAGCACAGCCTTTGTAGTAATATAATTTTCTCCCAGTTTATCTGTCGCTTCCTGGATGATTTCATTTTCTACCTGTGCCCGTTGTTTTGAATAGATTTCTTCTGCCGTGTATCGTCCCATCACCTGCCTGACAGTGGACCTTACTTCGGGCACTACCAATTGATTTTTAAAGTCATTACCAAAATTTTTGTGCAGAAATGGCAACTTGCTGTAGGTTGGAAAATACCTTACTGTGATATCCACGTTGATAGACAATCCGTTTTCATCAAGTACATCCATGGTTTCTTCAGATGTTCTTTCTTTGACATTGTAAACGGTAAACTTGTTCCAGGGAGCAAAGACATGAAACCCTTCGCCATACACCTGGGTTGTGTCAAGTCCTTCGCCAAAAGGCCTGAAAATAACACCGCGTTCGCCGGTATCTACAATTTTAAACATAGAGTTGCCAAAAATCAGCAGCAAAACCACAACTACGCCGAGTCCAATTAATAATTTCTTTTGATTCTGTTTCATAATTACTCCTTTTTTTATTGTTTTTTAGATGAATTTGGTTGAATACAAAGTACAGGGATGTTTGATCCCATAATAATTTTTCTGGCCAAAGAGCCCATGATTTTTTGCTTCAATGGATTTTCCTGCTGTATCATAATTACAATCAGGTCTCCTTCAACATCGTCAGCATAATCCATCAGGCCATTTGCTATGTCATCAATTTTGTTGTTTGTTTTCAGCAATTTAGTTGAACATGATATCTCATGATTAACAAAGAAATCCTTAACTTGTTCGAGCAAAAGCCTTAATCTGGTAAGTTTAAATTCTTTCGTTGGAGCTGATGCCGATATAACATTGACGTGGGAATTGAAATATGATGCCAGTTTTTTTGTCATATCCAGTTTCTCCGTGGTTGTTTTAGTCAGGTCCAGTGGTAGTATAATACGGTGGCAACCATGCCGGTGATGCTTACCTTTTATGCTGAAAACGGGGCAGGGCGCTTCTTTTATAATGCGCATGGTTATAGGCCCGATGGTCATTTTACGTGCCCCGATAAAAATAAAACGGGCGTTAATATTTTTTGCTGTTTCTAGTATCGATGATACAATACGGCCATTTTCGATGTGAAAACTACAAGGAACCCCTGATTGCTCTACTGCCTCCTGGCTCATAGCGTTTAGTTTGTCAGTCAGGGTGTCGAGGTCATCGTTAAAACCGGATCCATTGTTTTTTGAAATATGGCCGGTGATTACATGCAGGAGAATGATCCGTGCATTGACAAGTTTTGCAATATTATAAGATTGTTTCAGTGCAATCATGGATTGTTCACGAAAATCTACAGGCACTAAAATGGAATCAATTATTGTATCCATATAATATTTTTTGTACTTTTGATTTTTGGCCATCAATTATAACACAAAAGTAAAATAATTTCTGATATGAAAAAAATATTATCTTCTGAACTGATATTGAACCCGGATGGTAGCATATATCACATAAAGCTTAAGCCGGAACAAATTGCAGATGACATTATACTGGTTGGTGATCCTGGCAGAGTGGAAGTGGTTTCATCGTTTTTTGATGAGATACAGCATAAAGTGCATAATCGCGAATTCGCTACACACACAGGTATCTACAAGGGGAAAAGAATAACATGCATATCTTCCGGGATCGGAACCGATAATATTGATATTGTTGTCAATGAGCTGGATGCCCTGGCTAATATAGATTTGGATAAGCGTGTACAGAAAAAATCACATCGCAGTTTGAATTTAATCCGCATTGGGACAAGCGGTGCTTTGCAGGAAAATATTCCTGTTGACAGCTATGTCTTGAGTGATATAGCGGTTGGTTTTGATGGCATGCTGAATTTTTACGCCGGTCGTGATTCGGTTTCCCTGCTGGATGCCGAAGCAGCATTTAAGCAGCATGTAAATTGGGATGCGTTGTTGAATACACCTTATTTTGTTAAAGCATCCGATATGTTAAAAGCAAAAATCGGAAAGGGACTGAAGGCAGGAATTACTATATCATCCAACGGTTTTTACGGACCACAGGGGCGTGTATTGCGTTTGCCTTTGCGTGTGCCTGAGTTGAATGAAAAAATGCGCTCCTTTCAATACGATGGCCTGAAAATTACCAATTATGAAATGGAAAGCTCGGCAATATACGGTCTGGCACGTATGCTTGGGCACAATGCACTCACCGTATGTGCCATTATCGCCAACAGGTACAATAAACAATCCAGCAAAGATTATCACCCGGTGGTGGAAAAACTCATAAAACAGGTACTCGATAACCTTATTGATAACTAATCACCACAGAGACAGAGAGATTACGAAATAGCACGAAAACACGATGGCATGCTTTCATGCAGTCGTTTCCTTGTCCTGTCTCACCATCACCCTATCGTTCTATCTCGCCCTCGCTTATGATTCATCATTTTTCCACGCAACCTGTGAGATTTTTTACGTCTTCTTAGTGTGACCTCAATATGTAAAAGGTTTTTTGTATCTTTATCATTTACAATGAAAAAACATAATTGTATCATATCAACATTCGCTGTAATAATTTCCTTGTTACTCTCATTGCATGTGCTAGGACAGGAAGATTCGTGTGCTGTTGAGTTTTATTACGAGCAGATAGATACCACTGTTTTTCATTTTGAAGCTGTCAGTGACCCTGATACGGGGAATTTTGCCTGGACGTTTGGTGATGGCATGACCACCACGGGTTCATCCCCTGTACACAATTTTGATTCGGCAAATACTTTTGAAGTCTGTGTTGAATATACGGATAGCGTAGATGGATGTACGGCATCCTGGTGTGATACCGTGTATTCTGGTGCGGGGTTTTGTTATGCAGACTTTTATGCTGAACAGGATACAAATGCATTAGCCTGGACCTTTTATCCCGACCCGGATGGTTTGCCGCCGTATGATTTTGAATGGTTTGTCAATGATTCGCTCATCACCAGTGACAGCATCATGAACTATACTTTCAGTGATTTTGGAACCAGTGTGGTATGCCTTTCGGTGACAACCAATACCGGTTGTGTGGATACAGCATGTCATGTTATCAGTATCCCCCCGGATACCTGTTCTGTGAATTATACAGTTTCAATAGAAGGCAACACTGCCCAGTTTAATGCGGAAGTTTATGGTGCCGGGCCATTTTCGTATGCATGGTATGTCAATGCCGCACCTGAAGGAACATCAGAAGAACTCATATATCCCTTTCCTGAAGAAGGTGCTTACGATGTGTGCATCGAAGTTACAACCAACAGCGATTGTCAGGCCTCATATTGTGATGTGTTTACATATACAGCCCCCGACACCTGTGCTGCAGATTTCATGGCTGTGCCCGACGGACTGTCATGTGAATTTATTGCCCTTCCCGGCGGCAGTTTTCCATACGCCTATGCGTGGTATATTGAAGATACTTTGGCGGGAACGGATTCAATCATTGGGGTGGAATTCCCTGAATCGGGTGGATATAAAATATGCCTCGAAATTGAGGACAGCACTGGTTGTTTGGCAGAGTTTTGTGACACTGTTTTTGTGGAAGCTCCACCGGACACCTGCTCTGTCAGTTTTACATGGCAGTTATCTGAATTATCAGGCACCTTTGAAGCCAATGTTTCAGGAGAATCACCGTATGATTTTTCATGGTTTGTGGATGGTAATGAGGTAGGTGGTATTCCGGGAACCCAACAAATGCAATACACTTTTCCGGCCCAGGATACATTTAACGTTTGTGTAGAAGTGGAAACCGGAACGGGTTGCGTGGCGGAGTATTGTGAAGAGATAAGCACGTATCAGGATGACACTACTTATTACCTGTCCGGGAATGTATGGCAGGATGGAAATTACCTGTCCGGTGGAATTATAACTTGTTATCTGGTGCCTGAAATGCAAGCTACCGGCAATGCTTTTATCGAATCGGGAACGTACATGCTGGAAGGGCTTCAACCGGGCAATTACAAACTTAAGTCGCATTCTGATGATGAAGCGTTTGCTGATACGTATTTTGGCAACACAACAGAGGAAAGCGAGGCTGCCATTATTGTTCTTCAGGGCAACACATGGGATGTGGATATTGTCATGCAAAGCGCGTCGGAAATTGATGCCATGAATCAACATGATTTTGCCGTATGGCCAAATCCATTTAAGGACAAAATTTGGATTCAAATGCCTGGTGCAGGAACCGGACAAATGGTTGTTTACAATGCGGTGGGGGACAATATTTTCTCCCGGCCAATTAACGAAAAGGAAATAGTTAATCTTCCCCATGTTCCACATGGGCTTTATGTGATTGAGGTTACAGCACGAGACCGGATTTTCAGGAAAGAAATAATGAGGTATTAAGAGGCGCGGTATTGTGTCGTGATTATCCTTCCGGGTTCTGATATCCAATGTTTTTCAACGCAGCATGTGAGTGTGAGAAAATGATTGCTCGAACACATCAAAGACACCATTTATTTTAGGTATGAATAATGCAGTTAAACATTTATCTATATTTTGTGTTTTACATTAACACCCCTAAAACAAAACATGATATGGCTACATTAAACACATCTTACATGGGTATCCCCCTAAAGTCTCCCGTAGTTATTGGAGCCAGTAATTTGGTTACCAAAAAAGAAACCATAAAACAGTTACAGGAAAATGGCGCAGGAGCCATTGTCTATAAATCGCTTTTTGAGGAACAATTGCACCTTGAAAGCCTGGAAATGTCCGAAATTACGGATGAAATGGACAATAGGCACGCTGAAATGATTGACATGTTTCCAAAAATTGAACATGCAGGCACACGGGAACATGTAATGAAATTTAAAGAAATACGTGAAATTCTGGATATTCCACTCATTGCAAGTATCAATGCAGTTTACAAGGAATCCTGGCCTGTGTTTGCCAAAGACATGGAAGACGCCGGTGCCAATGGCCTTGAATTAAATTTTTATGCAATCCCCCGTGATTTTTCTAAAAGCTCCACGGAAATTGAAGAGGAGCAGGTAAAGGTAGTGCGTGAAGTCAAACGCATTGTCAATATTCCGGTGAGTGTAAAACTCAGCCCCCAGTATTCTAATATCCTGAATGTCATAAAACGTATGGACGAAGCGGGTGCAGATGCCTTTGTGTTATTTAACCGTCTGTTTGAACCGGAAATTGATCCGGATAAAGAGAAACATGTGGTGAATTTTGACCTTAGCAAACCTTGGGAACATCGTCAGTCGTTGCGTTTTGCAGGCTTGCTTTATGATAACATTGAAGCAGATATTGTTAGTTCCGGCGGCATATTTACCGCTGAAGACATTGCCTCCATGGTGTTGGCAGGCGCTGATAGCGTGCAGATGGTTTCTGCAGTGTATAAGCATCAGCCGAAACACATTGAAAAAGTACTTGAAAAACTTAACGACTGGATGGAAAAACATGGGTACAATTCACTGGATGATTTCAAAGGAAAACTTTCCAGCAAAAACGTGACTGACAATCGCATCTATAAACGTGCCCAGTATGTAGATCTTTTGATGAAGGCAGAACATGTCTTTAAAAAATATCCCATGCCCTGATCGGTAATACAACTTTGATGATTATTTTTAGGTGGGCGCCAATTCGGTATCCGGCTTCTATCTCAGGTGCTGGTGCATGGGAGGCGCACGTCCGGCTATGAGCTTCCCGTCTCCACTATGTTACGCCAGGCACAGCCTCCGGTCGCTATGCCGAAACGGCTTCTCCTGCATGCCCCGTTACCTGAGGATATCCGCCTCCTCCCGGGCGCATGATAAGATTTGACCTGGAAAGCTAATCATTAATACAGGACTGATTGAGTTTTTAAATACACAAACGATAGCACGATGGTATGACAGGTAAAAAAAAGAACATATAATGATTTACGTTATGCATTTGGAATAATGTTTGATTAACGTAAACAGGATATTTTGATATCCGGGCAACGAAATGGGTTCGGATTTTGTTTTAAACACATAAGTTTTAGTAAATTTGTATTATTGTCTGAATAACAACAAAAATTTTGAAATGATGAGTAAAAGAATGCATTTATGGGGGATTATCTTCCTGTTGTTTGTGAGTACAGGTGTTTTAGCACAAGGGTATAAGATTGAAATCCAGGTTCATGGTTTGTCTGATACAACCATGTTACTGGGGCACCATTTTGGTCAAAAGAAATATGTGGTGGATACAGCAATGGCCGATGAAAAAGGACAAGCCGTGTTTGAAGGTGATGAACTATTGGACAGGGGGATTTACATCCTTGTCATGCCTTCTGAAAAAAATGCCTATTTCGAAATGCTTATCGGTGATGACCAGAAATTTGCCATTGAAACTGATACTGAGGATTTTGTTGCCAACATGAAAATAAAAGGCTCAAAAGCCAATGAGGTGTTTAATGAATACCAGCGGAAAATGTCTGATTTTCAATCGAAAATCAGAGAATATCAGACCGCCCTTGATTCCCTCGATAAAGATTCGGAAGAAGCAACAGAAATCAAGGATAAACTGGGCGAAATAAGTGAAGAACGAAAAGCCTACATGACAGAGGTAGCAGCAGAAAATGAAGGAACATTATTTGGTAGTATTATTAGTGCCATTCTGGAACCGGAAATTCCCGCCCCCCCCAAAGATGAAGAAGGAAACATCACTGATTCAACATTTCAATACCGGTATTTGCGTGACCATTATTTTGATAACATTGATTTTTCAGAACCTGGCTTATTGCGTACACCTATTCTGGAATCAAAACTGGATTATTTTTTCTCCAAAATGATGCCTCCGGTGGCAGATTCCATCCGTCCTGTAGTCAATGACCTGATTGCTGAAGCGCAGGAAGCCAATTATGAAGTTTTTCGATATATGACATCTCATTTACTCAATTATTTTGAAACCTCAAAAGTCATGGGGATGGATGAAGTGTTTGTTGATATTGCAGAAACATGGTATCTCTCAGGAGAAGCTGACTGGGCTGATTCTACACTGGTTGAAAAGATCAGGGAACGGGTAGTAAAAATATCACCCAACATCCTTGGAAGGGTGGCCTCTGATATTAAACAGGTCCCAACTTGGGAGGGTCAGTTTGTATCCCTTCACCAGGTGGATGCAGATTATACCGTACTGGTTTTTTATGAACCCAATTGCGGGCATTGTAAAAAAATTGTTCCCCGCTTGTACGAATTGTACCTGGATACTTTGCAGGACGCCAATGTGGAAGTATTTGCCATGTACACCCAGGTGAAGAAGAAAGAATGGAAGGAATTCATCGAAAAACATGAATTGTACGAATGGATTAATATCTATGACCCGTATGGCAGAACAAATTTCAGGAACAATTACGATATATATTCCACACCGGTAATTTATATCCTGGATGAAGATAAGCGCATTATTGCCAAGCGTATAGATGTGGAATACGTGCCTGAATTCATCAAGTATGATCAAAAACGCAAGGAAAAAGAAAAGGCTAAAGACAAAAATACCGGCGATGAGTAAGCATTGGCTTGTTTCTTTCATTGTATGCTTTTTTGCTTTTATACAAACGGCAGAAGCATACCGCATTGAGGTGCAAATACATGATTTTCCGGAACAGAAACTAAGACTCGGCAGGCATTCAGGTCCCGATGCATTTATTGTTGATACAGCAGTCACTGATACAACAGGGCTCGCTGTTTTTAAAGGCCCCGGAAAACTTGAGCATGGCGTGTATTTCATTGTTTTTCCTTCTGCTGCAAATTTTGACATTCTGATTGACGAAGACCAGGAATTTTTTGTGTCAACATGGCAGTTCAATATCCTGGATTCAATGAAACAGGAAGGCAGTTTTCAAAATCAGGCCTTTATATAG
>JAQIDD010000208.1 GCA_027858215.1 Candidatus Delongbacteria bacterium
AATCAACCATCGGTAAAAAGATCACCGTCGGTCGTTCCTTGCTGATGCAATATTATGAAAAAAAATGACTATTTTTGAAATCGTAAATTAAATTGTCCGATTTATTAGGGGCTAAACCACATGGCTTGTGCTCAGTATAATTTATTCATGCTTGAAGATGGAGATGTTCAGACTCATTACGTCGGGATTTTAGGAAATGTAGTGATGGAACTGGGTAATATGATGAATTTTGAATCGTTTTCAAAACACCTTGGTTTGATGATGCATGTTGGCGTTGGTGGGGCAGCCATGTGGCAACCCGAACGTTTTTCAGAAGATGTGACTTCTAGGATGTTCAATCAGGCAGATGAAATTATTACCTTCAATGCAGGCTTGGCTCCTTATGTGAAAATCAATGAAAACTGGGCCATCAACCTGGAATACGGATTTAATTACAACATCGAACAAAGCAGACCTTTTGATATGGGTGAAGTGAATGAAGAACCAGCACTTTCTGCACGGTTTATGACTTTTTCCATTGGAGCAAGTTATCACTTTGGCGAACAATCATCAAAACCATTTTTGCTATTTTAAGTAACGAATAATCATAGTGTCTTTGATATATCAAAAGGCGTAGTTAAAACTGCGCCTTTTTTAATATAATTAGGTCATAATTTCTATTTGGATACAAAAAATACCAATTAGAAATATTATGCATTTTCAAAGTTAATTTTCCACAACATGAACACTTTCCAGTATAAATATCGCATTCTCATTAAACTTGAAGATCATTGAAATATTCCGATATTCTGTTAATTTTGCATTTCAATGTTAATAAAACAATAACCAATGTACAACATCAAAGAATTAGAAAAAATGGCATCCCAGGTACGCAGGGACATTGTAAGAATGGTACACACACAGTCATCAGGCCATCCCGGCGGGAGCCTCGGTTGTACCGAATACCTGGTAGCCATTTATTTTGCTGTCATGAACCATGACCCCAAAACCTTATCCATTGTTGACAAAGAAGAAGATTTATTTTTCCTTTCCATCGGTCATATTTCACCGGGCTGGTATTCCGTGCTGGCACGGAGCGGATATTTCCCTGTTGATGAACTGAAAACATTCAGGCAAATCAATTCACGCCTGCAGGGACATCCCGCAACGGAAGAAAAACTTCCTGGTATACGAGTGGCTTCCGGCTCTCTTGGCCAGGGATTATCGGTTGCTGCAGGCGCTGCCCTCGCAAAAAAACTCAACAACAAGGGGTATGTTTTTTCCCTCCATGGCGATGGTGAAATGCAGGAAGGGCAAAATTGGGAAGCCGCTATGTTCTGTGCTACACACAAAATTGACAATTTAATTTCCACAATTGATTACAATGGCAAGCAAATTGATGGTCCTGTAGATGAAGTGATGCCATTGGGCAATCTGAAAGCCAAATTTGAAAGCTTTGGCTGGGATGTCCTGGTGTGCGAAAAAGGCAACGATATGGAATCTGTCATCAACATACTGAATGAAGCCAAAAAACACACCGGAAAATCCAAACCGGTAATGATCCTGCTTAAAACTGAAATGGGTTACGGTGTCGATTACATGATGGGAACACATGCGTGGCACGGCAAAGCTCCAAACGATGAACAGCTGGAACAAGCCCTGGCACAACTCGAAGAAACAATTGGAGATTATCAATGATACGAAAGGTCATCATATTGTGCATTCCCTTTTTGATGTTTGCCACATCAGGGTTTGCTCAGGTTAACATAAAAACCGACAGCATAAACACAGACACAAGTAAAATTGCTGACGAAAATGCCTCCGGCAAACCCCTGACACGCATACTTATTATTTTTGACTCATCGCAAAGTATGCTTGGCCGCTGGGACGGTCGTCGCAAAATTGACATTGCCCGTAACCTGTTATCCGAAATGCTTGATTCACTGCAGATGCTCGATAATGTTGAAGTAGCTCTTCGTGTTTACGGACACCAAAAGCCAGTTCCACCACAGGATTGCAGCGATACTAAACTGGAAGTGCCTTTTGAAAAAAACAACTTCGATAAAATTAAATTTGTATTGGAAAACCTCGTTGCACGGGGAACAACCCCTATTGCTCGTTCACTTGAAGAAGGCGCTTATGATTTCCCGGAAGATAAATCAGCACGGCATATTATTATTTTGATTACCGATGGTGTTGAAGCCTGTGACGGAGACCCCTGTGCCGTATCGCTGGCTCTCCAGGAAAAAGGGGTCATTTTGAAACCTTTCATCATTGGTGTCGGACTGGATGTTACATTTAAAGATGTATTTGATTGTGTGGGTTTTTATTTCGATGCCAATAACTCAAAACAATTCCGCCATGCTTTGCACGCTGTAGTTGACCAGGTAATGAATTTCACCAGTGCTCAAGTCAATCTGCTTGATACAGAAGGAAATCCGACTGAAACAAACGTGGCTATGAGTTTCTACGATGAATTATCCGGTGCCATACGCTACAATTACATCCATACCATCAACGAACAAGGCCAACCCGATACCGTGCTGCTTGATATCATGACTAAATACGACTTGAAAGTGCATACGATTCCCCCTGTTTATAAAGACAGCATTGTACTCGAACCCGGGATACACAACATCATAGAATTCCCGGCACCCCAGGGATATTTAAAAATCAAAACACCGGGTGAAACCTCCGTTGAAAGCAATGTTAAATGCATTGTACGACTCAAAGACGAAATGGAAACCCTGCACGTACAAAACCTCAACACCCTGGAAAAATACATCATCGGCACATATGACCTGGAAATTCTGACCACTCCACGCATCCAAATCAAGGATGTAAAAATAACCCAAAGCGATATAAACAAAGTGGTAATACCTGAACCCGGGACCCTGGAAATTAATTTCGGGGGACACCCGATCGGCTCCATTATCCATGAAGAAGGCGATAAACAAACCATGGTAAAACAACTTGACCCTTATCAGAAAAACATAAACATACAACTTCAACCGGGGCACTATAGACTTGTATATCGTTATGCAAAAAACAAGAAAACCCGCAATACAATTGAAAAACAATTTACCATTAAATCAGGAAAAACCCTTGTGATAAAAACAGAATAAAACATGAAAACATTTGAAATACTGAACATCAAAGACACACGCTCAGGCTTTGGCGCCGGAATGGAAGAGCTGGGAAAACAAAATCCGGATGTGGTAGCCCTGTGTGCTGACCTTACGGGCTCATTGAAACTGACAGCCTTTGCGGAAAAATACCCCAAACGCTTCTTTCAAACCGGCATCGCAGAAGCAAACATGATGGGTGTAGCTGCCGGTTTAACAATAGGCGGAAAAATCCGATATACGGGCACATTTGCCATTTTTTCTACCGGCCGTGTTTACGATCAGATCCGGCAAAGCATTGCTTATTCCGGAAAAAATGTAAAAATCTGTGCCTCCCACGCCGGCATCACACTTGGAGAAGACGGGGCAACTCATCAGATCATGGAAGACATTGGCCTGATGCGGGGATTGCCAAACATGATGGTAATCAACACCTGCGATTACAACCAGACCAAAGCTGCCACCATTGCCATAGCAAAACATGAAGGGCCTGTTTACCTCAGATTCGGAAGGCCGAAAGTGCCCAATTTTACACCGGAAGATCAGGAATTCATTCCGGGCAAAGCAATTCATCTGAATGAAGGCACTGATATCACAATCATTGCAACAGGCCACCTGGTATGGAAAGCCATTGAGGCAGCACAAGCACTGGAAAAGAAAAATATTTCAGTGGACCTGATTAACATTCATACCATTAAACCTTTGGACACTGAAGCCATCTTACAATCAATAAGCAAAACAAACGCTGTGGTAACTGCAGAAGAACATTTGATGAATGGCGGTTTGGGAGATGCAGTAGCACAGTTTCTCGGACGAAATCATCCATGTCCGGGTGAAATGGTTGCTGTGAATGATGTTTTCGGCGAAAGCGGAAAACCCGAAGACCTGCTCAAAAAATACGGCCTTGACACATCAAACATCATTGAAGCAGCATCCAAAGCGTTGGAACGCAAATCATAATTGATGAATGATCATCTCAGTGATAAGGAAATTTTAGACAAATTCAGGCATGGCAATCCAGACTATGCTTTTCATTTTCTTGTGCTGAAATACCAGGAAAAATTGTACAATGTTATTCGTAAAATACTTATTGTTCACGAAGATACAGATGACATCCTGCAGGAAAGTTTCATTAAAATTTATCAAAACCTCAACAATTTCAGGGAAGATTCACAATTGTTTTCCTGGATGTACAGAATCGCTGTCAACGAAGCTCTGAATTTTCTGAGAAAACAAAAACGCAAACATGTGTTTTCAGCCACGTCTTACGAAGACAAACTGAATCAGCATATTCAGGCAGGCTCTTATTTTGATGGTGATGAAGCTCAAAAAACCCTGCAAAAAGCCTTGTTGAAACTGCCCCAAAAACAAAGGCTGGTATTCAATATGAAATATTACGATAACTTGAAATACGAAGACATGTCAAAAATACTCAATACAAGCGTTGGCGCTTTGAAAGCATCATACCATCACGCTGTAAAAAAAATTGAAAAACACATTAATGAAAAATGAATTTTAAACCCGAGCCTGTTTTTGTCATCTTATTATAAACAAGCAGGTCAAACACTGATACAATTACAATGAGACGACAGGAAGACATACCAAAAAACAACCCTTTTAATACCCCGGACGGGTATTTTGATGAATTTCCTTCAAGGCTAAAAAACCGCTTAAATACCGAAAAAGATAAAAAACCGGTAACCCTGTTAACCACATTAAAACCGTATTTTTACTTCATTGCATTTTTTGTGGCATTTGCTTTTATTTTTAAATTTGGCGTGGACAAATTGACAAAAGATTACCGTAATCAGGAAAATGAACTGCAATCATCAGTAGAAACCGAATTGTATTATGAATATGAATTCATCAGCGATAATATGATCTACGAAGAAATGATCGCTCTCCAGGATTCAACAATAATTAATAACGAAATCAACGAAGAAATGATCACCGCATACCTTGTGGAAGAAGATATTGAATATTTAATGTATGAATAAAGACACAGTATTATGAATAAACATGTTATCATAAGTTTGACAATCTTATTTTTGATGCCTTTGGCTGGCAAGGCGCAAAAACATTGCAGGCATGAAGCCATGGAAGCAGAAAAAGTTTCCTATCTGACACGCAACCTTGACCTCACGG
>JAQIDD010000209.1 GCA_027858215.1 Candidatus Delongbacteria bacterium
CAAGCAAAGATTAGATCTTTAGGATTTTCAAATTCAGATGCAATTACACCTATAGGTTCAAAACAGATTTTAGTCATAATAGTAACTAAAACTATCTACTAAATAAAGTTTTCTCTTAAAAGTAGACTTAGGCACTCTCCTCACAGCTTTGCTGTTCGTCGGGACGTTGCACTTTCGGGCTTTGCCCTCACCTTACTTAACAAGGCTAAGAAATTGGCATTGATGAAAAAAATTAACATTGGACTAAAAAGAAATTTGATTGAAAAATAATGAATAAAACAATATCATACAGAAAATATCTTTCAATATTCCTGATGATTGTATTTTTCATTCCCTTGCTGATAAAAGCAACGCATTTTCTGTATATACACCATGAACATCATCATATTTCTCATTCAAACAAAATTGAAGTAAGCAAAAAATATCACAAATGTCCGATTTGTGCTTTCGAATTCGCCGTAATTATTGATAATGAAAAACCCCAGAAAACTGGCAAACCTGAATTCTTTTCGGATTATTATGCTTTTTACAGCCAAAGTGCATGTATAATACGTTCCTTCTACTCATTCAACCTGCGGGCACCACCTGTTAATTTATAGCAATAGCAATTTAATTGATTGCTGTTATAGCATTTATTTTAATTCATTAATTTATTAACAGGTAGTTGGTTTTGCTAAATAGTATTAGCCAACTTAAAATAAAGGACTAATTATGAAAATAAAAATTTCATGGTTTATCATTATGCTATTTGTAATGATGAACCAACTCGGTTTTGCCCAAAACATTATCAAGGGCAGAGTAACCGATAAAACAAATAGTGAGGCTTTGTTTTTTGCCAATGTTTATCTTCCTGAACATAATAAAGGCAGAGCAACCGATAAAAATGGTGAATTTGTGTTGACCAATTTATCCAAAGGAGAATTGAAAATCCAGTTTTCTTATGTGGGATATAAAACCGTAATCAAAACCATTTTTGTCAAAAATACGGAAACAATATTAAATATTGAAATGGAACCTACTGTATTACAAGCCGAGGAAGTTGTAATCTCGGGTGGTACATATTCAACACAGCACGAAAATGCAATTAAAATTGAATTAATTAAAAACAAAGACATTGCTTCTATTGGGACACCCACTTTTACTGAAGCCATTGCCAATGTACCCGGAGTTGATATGATTGCCAAAGGAACAGGTGTTGCTAAACCTGTTATTCGTGGCTTATCAATGACCAATATTTTGATGCTTAACAATGGCGTGAAAATGGAAAACTTTCAATTTTCGGAAAACCATCCCTTTATTATTGATGAATTTGGCATTGACCGAATTGAAATAATTAAAGGTCCGGCTTCTTTGCTTTATGGTTCAGATGCCGTTGGTGGCGTTATCAATGTGATTAAGGAAAAACCTGCTCCAATAGGAAAAATTCTCGGTGATTACAATATGCAATACCATTCAAATACACAGGGTGTCGTAAGCAATCTTGGTATAAAAGGAAGTTCTGAAAATATTTTTTGGGGCTTACGTGGTGGGATAAAAAGCCATACTGATTATAGGGATGGAAACGGTGATTATATTCCAAATACCCGTTTTAATGAAAATAGTTTAAAAGCCAATGTGGGTATAAATAAATCATTCGGGCTTTTCCGTTTGTACTATGATTATAACAGACCTAAACTTGGAATGTGTGTAGGTGATGCTGTTCCGTTAACAACCGAAAATGGAAGGAAAAACAAACTTTGGTATCAGGATTTAACCAATCATATTATTTCTACCAGAAATACCTTATTTCTCGGAAAATATAAAATTGATTTGAATGCTGCTTATCAAATGAACAACAGGCGATTGCAGACCGATGAAAATAAGCCGTTTTTTGAAATGGTTGATATGGACTTGAACACATTTTCCTATGAAGTAAAGTCTTATCTGCCATCAACAGCGAATTCGGAATACATCGTAGGATTGCAGGGAGCTAATAAAACCAACAGAAACCACGAAGCTCCAAATCATATACTACCTGATGCCAATGTAAATGATTTTTCAATTTTTGGATTAGCTCAATATACTTTTTTTGAAAAGTTGAAAACCCAAGCAGGTGTCAGGTATGATTTCCGTTCCATATCAACAGAGGCAGAAACAAACAAAGAGGCTGTTAATGCTGATTATGGAAATGTAAGTGCTTCTCTCGGTGCAACCTATGAAGTAAACAAAAATATTTTGTTGCGTGCAAATTTAGCTTCTGCTTACCGAACCCCTAACATTGCCGAATTAACAGAAAACGGTATGCATGGTGTAAGATACGAGCAAGGAAATTCAAAATTAAAATCACAACGTAGTTACGAAGCCGATTTAAATGCCCATTTTCATTCAAAATTTGTGATGGTTGATGTTTCCGGTTTTTATAACAGTATTAACGATTATATTTTTATTGCCCCAACTAACGATACAATTGTCAGTGGCGATAAAATTTACCGGTACTCACAAACCAATTCTGAAATTTATGGTAGTGAACTTGCTGTTAATGTTTTGCCATTTGACTGGTTAAATTTTAAAACAACCTATGGCTATCTAATTGGCAAACAAGATAACGGAACTAATCTGCCATTTATTCCTCAAAATAAACTGCGGTTTGAACTCAAATTTCAAAAGCAAAAATTGGCTTTCTTGAAAAACACCTTTTTCAAAGTTGGAGGACTTTTTGCTACAAAGCAAAACAATCCTGCAATGTTTGAAACGGAAACCGACAGCTATTTTTTGTTAAATGCTGGAATAGGAACAGAGATAAAATGGGCAAATCAGATGGTATCTTTGTCTGTTCAGGCAAATAACTTGCTGAATGAAACCTATATAGACCATTTATCAACATTGAAGGGAATGGGTTATTATAATATTGGTAAAAATA
>JAQIDD010000244.1 GCA_027858215.1 Candidatus Delongbacteria bacterium
CAATGCATACGGTACAACACAAATGTGGTATAATTTACAGGCAGAACCCGGAGCCCAATTGGTATCTGGATTTAAAAGGCCTGTCAGTAAAGAAGAGTTTATTGCCCGCATGAATGATAACAACATCCAGGAAGTGTTGAATTTTACGGATGTGCAAGCCGGTGATGTTTATTTTATTCCTGCCGGTCGCATTCACGCTACCGGCGCAGGCATACTTTTTGCAGAAATCCAGCAAACCAGCGACATCACCTATAGGGTGTATGATTGGGACAGAGTTGACAGCAACGGAAAATCCAGGGACCTGCATATTGAACTTGCCCGTGATGTGATTGATTATTCCCCTGTTAAAAAAGCACGTACGGATTACACTACAAAACCTGATTTTCCGGCAAGAATTGTATCATGTCCTTATTTCACATCCAATTTTTTACACCTGACCAAGCCCCTGACAAAATCCTATACAAATTGTGAATCCTTTGTCCTCATTCTTTGTGTGGAAGGGAAGGTTAACCTTACCTGGGATAAAGGTAGTTTAGCAATTGTGAAAGGTGAAACGGTACTTATCCCACACGAATTAATGGAAATTACGTTTATTCCCGAACCTGAAACAAAAATCCTGGAAACGTTTATTGAATTTGATGAATAGGTTTGTTTCATTATGTGTTTTCAGTATTGTACGCGGATATTCACCTGGTAGCTGCGGCAGAGCATCTAAGCAAAAGATACATAGATTAGGGAAAAGCAGTCATAACCATAATCTCCTTTATTGAAATATAGCCCAGTAGGGTTAAACGTCATTATTTTTAAATTCCTTAAAATTTTACACTCAGAATCAAATCAATGTAATCACCCCGGAAATCCATGAAGTCTTCTACAATGTCCTTGTCAAAAACGTTTGCGTCGTCATCTTCTTCACTATCCAAAAACATATAATAAGCAAGTTCGGGGCTGTATTGCACAGTCACAACAACGTTATCAGACAACAGAATATCAACCCCCAATGTAAAATCTGCGCCCACCTTAAACATATCTGCGCGGTACCAGCCAAGCATATTTTGCTCATAAGGCTGATTGATTCCCTTTATAGGATAGTCACTGAAAGATTGTTTATAAAGATAATAGGATTTTCCGTAATGATGGTATCCCCCAATGGCGCCAATCCCATAATGAAATGTAAAGCCATCAAACGGCATGAAACGTTCATAACCAATGCGCATGTCCAGCGTGAAAATATTGTTGTTATATTGCCGTAAAAGGACAGTTGTATCACCCACATGAACGATATCCAGGCGCTTATCCCGTGAATTAAAGTTAATGTAATTGGCACTGAACCGAAGGCTTGATTTTTCCCAGTTGTGCTTGTATTGTAAAAATATTTTTGTGGAAGGTAAAATGCCTCCGCCAACCATGCCAAAAGCAGGATAGACATTCAGGCCTATATAATCGCCTTCCCAGATAGTATCCTTGCTGACACTGTCAGCAATAACTATGGGTTCGGATTTGTCTTGTGCTGTTGTTATATTCACAACGAACAAAGAAATACAGAGAAATATTACAGCTTTCATTTTCATAACAATATGGTTTTTAATTCATTCAAATCAACTTTAAAGATATGAAATTTAATTTAAACACAATATGACATATAAAACTATTAACGTGTAATTCCTTCAATTGTTTCATTTCCAACAGAAGCTGGTCCCGGAATATTCATCATGTTACATATCGAAGGTGTAATGCCTGAACTGGTAACATATTGGGATATTTCCCCTTTTTTTATTTTCCAACCGTAAAACATCAGCGGTACATGTGCATCATAATTATAGCATGTATTATGGTCAGCAGTGTAGCTAACATCCTTTATCCACCCCGGCTTTAAAGCAATTATAACATCACCGGACCGTTTCTGATGATATGAGTTTTGCATTTTCATGAATATGCCTGACGAATAATCTGTCCGTTGAAGATTGGTTGCTGTCAGCACATTCGCAACACCGGGGGTAGAAAGTATAAATTGCGCCACTTTGTTTTGGACTTCTGCAAGATCAAGGCCGGCATCCTCGATCAGTGTGCGGTTTAAGTATATTTGTTGGTTGTGGTAATCCCTGATCCAGTCCCCCTTTCCATACGAAACGTTCAGGTAGGATTTCAAAAGTGCCATCATGTAATGGTGTTTAAATGTGCCGCCCGGAAGTTTTTCTGTTTTCCGGTATTCTGGGTTACTTGAAAATCCACTGGGTGATGTCAGGAAAAATAGGGTGGAATTTTTCCCGATACGATCTTCAATTACTTCTACAAAATGAGTGATTTCCTTATCAAGCCGGAGAATAATATCCTGCATTTGCTTGCTGTTGGGACCAAAATATTTACCAATGTTTTCGCCCACATGATAATTAACCATTAATACATCGGGCACTTCATCCGTTCCCAGATTTTCCTGTATCAGGCAATGTACTGCAAAATCTGTGGTCATGGTATTGCCTTCCGGAATCATTTTGATGAAACTTTTTCCTGTATAGTGAGATTTTATCTCTTCATAAACAAACGGGAAGGTCTTAAATTCCGCATCGAAACCATATTCAAAAGCATTGGAGTCCGGGCGTGAATGTGTATATGCAGCCAGAGTGTCCAATGGCTCCCAGGTTCGTTCAAAATAAATATCAGTATATTTGTTTTCATTGAATGTTTTTACCCATCCAGGCAGTTGCTCCATGTAATATGAGCTACTGACAAAATTTCCGGTAAAATCATCAACCCAGTAGGCGGCATCGGCTTTAAACCCTCCGTTTAATACCGCTGCCGTAGCATCAAGTGATATGCTATACACTTTTGATTGGTTCTGAAAGTACATTTTTATGGCATCGCTGAATGTTTCTGTCATCAGTTGTTCAGGGGAGCATGCATTGTCCTTGTTGACTGTTCCTACCGGATAATAATCTTTGTTTTGCACCGCATGAACCCCCTCTTCCTTTAAGGTTTCGTACCAGAAATCCGATACGATACCATGCCATGAAGGTTCGGATCCTGTCACAATAGTAGCGTAGCCGGGAGCCCTTTGTGTAAACATGTAGTTATGCCTGGCGTTTTTACAAAAAGCTCCCTGTTTCATGAGCTTTTTCATGCCATTTTCATGCATTAAATTGAGGTTTTTCTGAACATCGTCATAACCAAGGCCGTCAATCACTATGCCTACAACAAGGCGTGGATGACCGGATGGAAGTTGGTAATTTTGTGCAATCCCCGGCGTCATTAGGATGCATAGGAAAAGGCATATTATAGTATGTTTCATCATTATCTAAAATTTATGCAAAACTAAAGTTTTTAATCAGGATATCCGATAGCGTGCCATGAATTTTCATCAGGGAGTTGTTGAGAATTGAAGATTTATGGAAAAAAACAGGAATTGGAGGCAGCCTTTAGTGAATTTTCACATCTTAATAAAAAAGTAAGGTTCTTACTCAGATAAAAACCTTAACTTTGTAGGTATATAGTAACGCTGTAAATATCTTACGGAAGGTAAATGGCTAATATGCGATGTGTGAATTTACATAGTATTAAATGCTTCATGTTGATGCTTGGTGCGTGTGTTATGACATTCCACGCGAATGCACAACTGGATATCCCGGATGCTCCTGAATTTGAGTCAGCCAGTGTGATACCCGGAACGGAACCCGCAGAAGTGGAATTGACATGGTTGCCCAGTGATTCTGTTGATGTGGATTCTTATATCATTTATAAAGTCAATACAGGGATAACACAAGCTTATGATACAGTGTATGGACGTTTAACCACATCTTACACAGATGTTTCTACCGTGGCTGATGATGAACCTGTGACTTACCGTCTGGCAGCAAGGGATACGCTGCAGAATCTTAGTAAACTGACTGATTCCCATACCACCATACATGAAACTACCAATTATGAAATATGTGAGCTTGAAACCTTACTTGACTGGTCAGGGTATGTGGGATGGAATAATGTGGACCATTATGATATTTATCGGAATACATCAGGAGGGAGTTACCAGGTAATAAAAACGGTGAATGGAAATACATCCCAATACGTTGATGAAAATTTGCAGCCGTTTGGTAATTATTGTTATTACATCCAGGCAGAAAGGTCTGATGGTACCACAGTTCGATCTAATAAACGGTGTGTTTATACCAATTCACATATTGCACCTGCCTGGATCAATGCCGATTATGCCAGTGTCGAAGGCGACAGCATTGAATTGAGGTTTACCGTTGATACCTCAGGAGAAATCAGCAGGTATAAAATTTACCGTGCCACCGACAGTGCATATGCATTCACTGAAATTACTAGCATGGCGTATGATTACCAACCAAAAATATTTTATGTGGATCCCGATGTGGATCCCGGTGAACACAAATATTACTACAAACTGAAAACCATTGATCCGTGTGGCAACGTATCCAAAGAATCTAACCTGTCGAGCAACCTGATGGTACATGTTGACTATGATCAGATGTTGAATCATTACATCGACTGGGATGAATACGAAGCGTACCGGGGTGGAGTTCTCGAATACAAAGTATATCGCCATTTTGGTTTTGATGCACCTGTGCCAGTAATCGCTACAGATCCGGATGTTTTCACGCATTCACATAACATTTCAGATTACGTCAAAAAGAAACACAAACGCAATGAAACTGTTCCCTATCAATATTGTTATTACGTGTCAGCAGTTGAAGATCCGGCTTCCAATCCATTGGGCATTCAGGGAGTTTCAAAATCAAATGAAGTATGTGTCTCCCATCAACCAAGGTTTTTTATACCCAATACATTTTATCCAAATTCTTATGAAGAAACAAACCAGTTGTTTAAACCTGTAATTTCGTTTGCCCGGGAAACGGGATATGAATTTTTGGTGTTTGACAGGTGGGGAAACGTTATTTTCAGAACAACAGACCCACATGAAGCCTGGGATGGAACTACCGAAAACAGAAAAGCTCCACCGGGGGATTATGTATATTACGTCCGTTATCTTGACAATGAAGGAAATGATTTTACAAGAACCGGCTTATTTTTGCTTTATAATAAATAAACTAAGCTATATTTGCATAACATGGGAATGAATGCGTTATGAGTAAAATGAATGCAAAAGAGCAAAAATTAGTTGAACAGCAGTTTGATCAGATCATAAATCTGTGTGTCAGATGTCGTACGAAAGAAGATAAAGAGTTGGTACGTAGAGCGTTTGATCTGGCTGTAAAAGCACATGCCAACATGCGGCGTAAGTCAGGCGAACCTTATGTGTTGCATCCCATTGCAGTGGCTAAAATTGTTGCCGGTGAAATGGAATTGGGCGCGAAGTCCGTGATTTGTGCCCTGTTGCACGATGTGGTGGAAGATACTGATTATACCCTACAGGATATTGATGATTTGTTTGGTCGTACAGTGGCAAATATCATTGACGGCCTGACCAAGATTTCCCATGTGCTGGATAAAGATGCCTCCCTGC
>JAQIDD010000377.1 GCA_027858215.1 Candidatus Delongbacteria bacterium
ATATAGTGTTTTCAAATAAAACCATGAAATTATAAAAAATATTAAATGATCTTTAACATTTCCTGACGCCATGAGATACAAAAACACACGAATTTTTCCGTTCAGAAAACTCGATAGAATACAAGCCTCCGATGTCAACAAGTATGCAAAATTAAGTTTGTCCGGAATAGCCAGGAAATTCCAGGAAGCTGCCTGGGAGCATGCTGCAGAATTGGATTATGGGTATCACAACCTGGCAGAAAAAAACATGAACTGGGTTCTGGCACGCATTTTATTTAAAATTACCCATTACCCTGAATGGACGCAGGAAATTGGGGTACGCAGCTGGCCATCCGATATGGAAAATTTATTTTTTATCCGTGATTTCGAATTTCGCAACACCGATGCACGTGTTGTCATTGCAGGGACATCATCATGGTTAATTGTCAATAAGCAGGGACGACCACAAATACCATCACATGTGTGTCAGGAAATTCCCTTAAATGCAGATGAAAGAAGCCTCTTTAGAAATCCCTCCAAAATTGACATACCCAAAGCACAAGAATTGTGTTTTAATATCACTGTACGGCGCACTGATATTGATATGAATAATCATACAAACAACGTCAGGTATTTTGACTGGATCGTAGATTGCCTGGCTCAAAAAGATATCCTGGAACAGAACATTACCAGCGTTGAAGTGAATTTTTTACATGAATCCAGGGAAGGTGATGCACTGGATATTTTTTATGCTCAACATGATGATGGGGCTCACATTGTTTCCGGCACCAATCAAAACGGGAAAGCTGTTTTTGTATCCAAAGTTAAAAGCAGATAGGGCTTTACCTGGAAACCACCAATTTGTGCATAAGCTTTCCGGTTGATGTACACACATAATACATCCCAACAGGCATTCCCGACACATCCAGTTGAACGTGTTGTGCCTCAGGTGAAATCGTTTGCACCAATTTTCCGCTGCTGTTGTATATATTGATGTCGCCTGATGTAGCGGTTTCATTGATTTCAATAGTCACGAATGAGCTTGCCGGATTCGGAAACATTGAACACCCAATGGAAGTCTCAAATGATATTGCCTGTTGTTCCGGTTCAGGAAAGCGGTATTTGAAAAACCGCCATATTTCCTGTGCGTAATCAATGTCGTTTTGTGGTTTATAATACCATGTATGTTCTCCGTTAATCACTTTGATGTGTGCTACCTGGGCATCCCCATTGGGATACACATACCGTTCAAACACCAGGTTATCATCCACCGTGTCGGGATAGGTGTATTCTATGGCAGCCGTGTCATTATTGTTATGGGCAATCCAATAGTTTACAAGCGAGTCGGCATCCATCCCGGAAGTATTGCCCGTATAAGCCACAGTTTCATCGTTGGTGCCATGAATGTGGAGACAAGCAATAGGAAGTACCGGTTCGGGCGTATAATTGACCCCCATAGTTCCGGATACCGAAGCAATGGCATTTATCCTGTCTGCTTTTTCACAAGCAAGCTTGTTGCACATGTATCCACCCATGCTCAACCCAAAGAAATATACCTGGGTGGTATCAATGGTGTAATGAGTTTCCAGAGAATCCAGCACCGCCATCAAAAAACCGGTATCATCCACATCGGTATTTGGTGTGATACCATTTGAAGAGGCACCCGAATTCCATGCTGTCATTGTGTATCCCATCATACTAAATTCAAGGGCTTCAGGAATAATGAGGATAAAACCGGCCGTATCAGCAATATAATTCATCCCCACATTGTAAAAGTTGTTCATGTTATCCCCCAGGCCATGCAAGACAAAAACCACAGGAAAAGCTTCATTTCCGGTATAGCTGGCCGGGATATATTCCAAATACTTCCTGGTGGTGTCATCGTGTGTGATTTCACGTGTTTCCAACTGGGCATAACACATCACAGCGCTTACTAAAGCAACAAAAATCATGGACATTTTTTTCATCTCAGAACAGGTTGGTTAGCAGGGTAAAAATAATAAAAAATCACAACCAATATAATTTACCTACGGGAAATTTGCTGTTTTGATAATTGGTATAATCATTTCCCTGATACCACCATTTTTTTGGAAGCCATGGTTTTGCCATCAGCAACGAGGTAGTATGAGTACATCCCGGCATCTACATGCCCGTCATCATGATCATGCTCATCACCCACTATACGCATGCGTTCCTCGCCAATACCATTGTCTAAAGGTATAGTGTGAAAGGTAATATCATTTTCGGAGGCTTGAATCCCGAAATTATCATGCCGGGTCGGCATCAACAATAATACGAATGTTTTTGCCTGCTTTGGATTTTTCAAAGCCCCGGACAATTTTTCGTATGGTTTTTTTACGTTGCGTTAAGGTTTTATTTTTTGGCAGGCGTATCTGGATAAATCGCCTGAATTGCCCCGATTCTTTTTCGGTAACCGGTATAGCCGGTTCGTTGACGTATCCTCCCAGTTCCAGGTGCAATTCATTAAACAGTACTCGCGAACGCTTATTTACAAGGTATTCATGTGCAGATTTTAAATAAATACGAATCAAGTGTACAAAAGGCGGATAATTTAAATCTCGTCGTTCACTCAATTCTGTATCCATCATGTTTTTGTAGTCATGCTTTATCAGGTATTTTAAAATGGGATGGTCGGAAAACTCCGTTTGAATCAACACTTCTGCTTCTTTATTATGCCTTCCGGTCCGGCCACTTACTTGTTCCAGCATCTGAAAACCCCGTTCAAACGCCCTGAAATTAGGATAATTCAGCATCTGGTCTGCATGCAATACGGTGATAAGCCTTACGTTTATAAAATCAAGTCCTTTGGTCAAAATTTGGGTCCCTACGAGGATATCTGTTTTCCCTTGCTCAAAATCATTGATGATTTCTTGATAGGAATGTCCGGACGACACACTATCCTGGTCAAAACGGGTAATTACAGCATCAGGAAATGTTGCCTGTAAATCCTCCTCTACTTTTTGTGTTCCGTAACCGGCATATTTCAGGGCAGAATTCCCACATTCAGGGCAAGCAGCAGGAACCTTTTTGGTGTAATTGCAATGATGACACCTCAACATTCCCGTTTTTTTGTGATAGGTCAGGTTTACAGAACAATGCGGGCAGGTTGCTTTCCATTCGCAATCAGGACAAAGCAGAACAGGGGAATATCCTTTCCTGTTTCTGAGTACAATTACCTGTCCTTTGCGTTTTAATACCCCGCTTATTGCCATTAAGGTTTCCGGATGAAAATCGCCCTGCATCACTTTTCGTTTGCGTGCGTATTTTACATCCAGAATTCTGATATCAGGTAAGGGCATATTGCGATAGCGCTGAGTGAGCTCCACCATTTTATATTTACCTTTCACTGCGTTATAATAAGACTCAGTACTTGGCGTGGCGCTGCCCATCACAATGGGAATGCTACTGATATGGGACATCATCACTGCTACATCCCTCGCATTATAGCGGGGCGCAGGTTCAAACTGTTTAAAACTGCTGTCGTGTTCTTCATCAACAATGATAAGCCCCAGGTTTTTAAATGGCATAAATACCGCCGACCGGGCACCTACAACCATTTTAGCATGACCGGATTTGATATCTTCCCACAATCGCAATTTTGCCTTGCCGGAAAATTTACTGTGAAATACTTCAATATGTGTACCTGTACTTTCACGCAAGCGTGTTATGATTTGCGTTGTAATGGCGATTTCCGGCAACAGATAAAGCACCTGTTTGCCCTGTGCAATGCATTCCTGTATCAAATGCAAATAGACGAGGGTTTTTCCCGAAGATGTTATCCCGTGGAGCAAACAAGCTTTTCCTGCATTAAATCCGGTTTTAATTTGATTATATGCAGCTTCCTGCATCGTATTCATTTCAGAAAGCCGGGAGAAATCAAAAACTTGCTCTTCTTTGGGCAACCGTGTTTTTTTATGTTTTATCCACCCGGCATCACGGGCTTTTTTTAACGATGCTTCACTAACGCCCAGTTTCTTATCAAGCTCTGGTTTTTTCAGTGTTTTGTGGCCAATGAAATATTCCAGTATCTTTGTTTGTGCCGGCGCTGCTTTCTGATGTTTTAGGATATTCCTGAGTTCATCAACCGGTTTTGCCCTGTAAATTACCTGTTGTGAAGGCTGTAAATGTGATTGATAAGCAATCTCTTCAATGATATCAGTGTGGCCAGTGAGGCATTTTGCTACTTTTTTATTGCCATGGTTCTGAATCACTTGTTTCAAATTAACGGCTTGTGGGTGATTCGCTTTTTCAGCTAAAAAAACAGCATCATCAGGCAAGTCCTCAGTATTAAAATGGACGGTCATATCATTGAATTGGCGGTAAAATGAAGGGATAGCCGCCATATATACTTCACCAGGATAACAGTGATAATAAAAAGCAATCCATTCCCACAAAGACAACATTTCTTCCCGGACAAAAGGCAGTTTATCGGGCACCCCCAACACGGATTTTATACCCGGGCTTATTTTAGGTGCCTGATGCATGCGACGAATGATTCCCGTATATAACCTGGATTTACCTAAAGGAACAATCACCCTGCTGCCGGGGAACACTCTATCCTGGTATTTTTCGGGCACGATATAGGTATAATATGCCGCTACTGGTATGGGAACAATGACTTCGGCAAGCAGGTATTTCATGACTAATAATTCAGGATATCAAGCATGTCAATCATGGTTTGATTTGGAGTTTTGTGATGTTTTATGGTTTTTGAGAAGGGGACGTAATCCACTTCCCTGCGTTTTAATCCCACCATGATATTGCGCTGGTCTTCAAGTAAAGCTTCAACCGAAGCTATACCAAGTTTTGATGCCAGGTACCTGTCAAATGCCGAAGGATTTCCGCCTCGTTGAATGTGTCCCAATATAGTGACTTTAATATCATAGCCCGGGAGGCGTTTTTTCACTTCACCGGCAATATCAAAGGCTCCTCCGGCCTCATCACCTTCAGCAACAATGCAGATATTACTGGATTTTTCCTTGTTTTCTCCGTTGAACAAATAATGCTTAAAATTATCAAGCTTTGTTTCTGTTTCAGGGATAAAAACAGCCTCAGCACCAGAGGCAATACCGGCCCTTAATGCAATAAAACCTACATCCCGTCCCATGACTTCAACAAAAAACAGCCGGCCGTGTGAACTGGCAGTATCTCTTATTTTATCTACAGCTTCAATAACCGTGTTTAAAGCAGTATCATATCCTATAGTCATGTCAGTCCCATACAAATCGTTATCAATGGTTCCGGGAATACCAATCACCGGGAAATCGAATTCATTGCCAAAAATCCGGGCACCTGTAAACGTACCATCACCCCCAATCACAATAAGTGCTTCAATTCCTGCTTCTATAAGTTTCCTGTAGGCTTTATACCTGCCTTCTTTTTCCATGAAATCTTTAGACCTTGCGGATTTAATAATTGTTCCTCCCCGGTGAATGATATTACTGACATCTTTGCTTCTCATGTCAAAATAATCACCTTTTATGAGGCCATCATAACCATGCCTAATGCCGCTGACCTGCATTTTATTATACAGCCCTGCTCTGACTACAGCACGAACAGCAGCATTCATGCCGGGGGCATCACCTCCTGAGGTAAGTACACCTATGCGTTTGTATTTTGTCATAACTATATTTGTTTTATTTATGTTAGTAAATATATTGGCTCTGTTTTAATAAATTATTGATAAAATTATAAACCTGTGTTTTTGATTTTTTCGGCTACCTGCTGCATCAACCATTTAGGGGTAGATGTGGCACCTGACACACCAACAGAATCTGCATTGCTAAACCACTGCTCATGTATCTCATCGGGTGTGCTGACAAAATACGAAAATTCATTGTTCAATTTACACACATCAAACAACATTTTCCCATTTGAACTTTTCTTACCACTCACAAAAATAATGACATCGTGTTCCAGGGCAAATTTTGCCAAATCAGGCTCCCTGCCGGAAACCCGAGGGCAAATTGTATCGTAAACCACGAGGTTATCTGTATGACCAACTACGCGCATCATTCTATTCTCAATTTGCTTTTTCAGTCGATTATATGCGCCATAATCCCTGGTTGTTTGCGAAAATAAATGTACCGACCATGTAAAATCAATTTGGTTCAAATCATCGGCATTCATCACCACAATTGCAGTGTCCCCGGTTTGTCCCATAAGCCCTACCACTTCGGCATGGCCATGTTTACCAAAGATAACGATTTGTCCTCCGGTTTCCCGTATCTTGTTAGACACCGATTTTATCCGTTCCTGAAGGCGGATAACCACGGGACAGGTTGCGTCTATCAGGTGAATATTGTTTTTACGGGTAATTTCATACGTACCCGGAGGCTCTCCATGGGCCCGGATTAAAACTGTTGTATCCTTCAGATTTTTGTATTGCTCATGATTTATACTGATTAACCCTAGTGATTCCAGCCGTTTTACTTCTTCGTTGTTATGAACAATGTCTCCCAGACAATAGAGTGTTTTCTGGTTATTTAGAGCTTCCTCGGCCATCTCAATGGCATTGGTCACACCAAAACAAAATCCCGAACTTGTATCTATTTCAATTTTCATGACACTTTTTTTTTACCAGTTGAAGTGCTTTTGCCAGCTGTTCTTCTGGTGTCAACTCCGAATTATCAATTACACAGGCATCACCGGCTTTTTTCAAAGGGCTGACTTCACGCGTGGAGTCAATCCTGTCCCTCTTTTTAATGTTTTCCAAAACAGCTTCAAAATCCGTTTTAATGCCCTGTTCCCTTAATTCTTTAAAACGCCTTTTTGCCCTTATTTGTTCTTTTGCTGTTAAAAATATTTTCAAATCAGCATCAGGAAAAACAACGGTACCAATGTCACGGCCATCCATCACAAGGGATTTGTTTTGTGCCATTTTACGCTGGAGTTTCACCATTTTTTGCCTCACTTTAGGCACAGCGCTTACTTCAGACACCAATTTACTGATTTCCATGCTGCGAATCAGACCTGATACATCTTGGTTATTAAGCATGGTATGGTGTTCATTGTTTTTTTTAATAAAATCTATATTTATATCAGGCAGGGTTTGAATCAGTTTTTGCCGGTTTAATGTATCCTTTTCATCAAAACACCTATGTTGCTGTGCATACCATGTCAATGCCCGGTACATTGCACCACTGTCAACATATACAATGTCAAGTTTTTCGGCGAGTTGTCTGGCAAGCGTACTTTTGCCGCAAGATGAATGACCATCAATCGCTATGACAAAGGTTTTCTTTTCCATAGGTGATGTAAAGATAACAATACCGTTTTGTATCCGGGTACAGGATAGAAAATTTTTGCTTAGTGGGATTACTTTCGTTTGATGAATGCCCCCATATCAGTGGTAATTGATATGGTATGACTGGTGCCTGCCATGTGGTAACGCCCCAGTCCGTATGAAAGCATAAATTTTGATATTTTGATGCCGGCACCTACAGAGAATCCGATCATGCCGGGCCTGTTGCTTAACGCAAGTTCTTTTCTGCGTTGATAATTGTATCCCAGGGCAATGAAAAAATTGTCGGAGGGAACAATTTCAACCCCCAATACTATATGCCTCAACATTTCATCGCCAACCTGACCCATTTTGTTGCTGAAGCTTATTTCATTGTTTTCTTCTTCATCATCTTCAACGGTAATTTGTGTGGATCCCAGGGAGCTATCGTATCGCATTTTCCATTTTGTAAGCTGGTGCATCCCCAGGCTTATCCGGAAAGGAGCGTGGGGGGTTTTGTATGTTACTCCGGCTTGTAAATCAAAAGGGAGGGGTTCGCGATTGTCATCTGTATAAGTTGTGAGCTGAAAACCCAGGTTTTTTATGACGAGAGAAGATGAAAAATTTGAGCCGTACTCGTGATAATTAACACCTGCATCCAGTGCTAATCCCAGTGATGTATATCGTTCAAGATTTGAATATATGACTTTCATGTTACCACCAATGTTCAACGCCGAATCCCATGTCAGGGGGCGGGCATAATACAGATTAAGAGCGTACTCATCAGCATAAAAGTTTCCGTTGATGATCCCTGCTTCATCGGCACTGATAAATTCGCCGTAATTCAGGTAATAAATCCCTGCGGCCAGTGTTCCAATACCATCAATATGATGAGCATACGAAGCGTATCCATAATTAATATCTGCAATGTAATTGGAGTAATTCAATGCCACATGCTGGTGCATATTTTCATTCAACAACGCCGGATTGTAATAAGCCATATTGAGGTCATCATCATACAAAGAAATATTGGTGCCACCAAGCGCAGCAACACGTGCAGAATTGGGGAGTTCGAGAAAAGCATAGGTGTTATCACCACCCACCTGTGCTTTGCCTGCAATGCTAAAAATTACCAGCAGCGTAATCACAAAAAATTTATTCACCATGTTCTTCATCCGGGTGCAAAAATAAAAAAGATGTTTAATTAACGCAGCATAAACACTTTTAGTACATCTATATTGTCATATTCCATTCACGCATAAATTGTTCATGATACCGGACCATAACATCATGCCTTTCACGAGCAATTGTTTTTGCAGTATCCGTATGCATCATGTCTTTCAACAGCAACAATTTTTCATAGAAATGGTTTATGGTTGGTGATGATGAAGCATGATATTCAGACTCGTTTTTGTATCTGACCGGGTTAATATCCGGATCGTATATCTTACGTCCCTTGCTGCCGCCATATGCAAAGGTTCTTGCAATACCAATGGCTCCCATTGCATCCAGCCTGTCAGCATCCTGAACGATTTTTCCGGTAAGAACCAATGGTTCAGATGTCACTTCAGCACTGCTAAATGAAATCAGCGGAACCAAACTGATGATTTTGTCTGCAACAGCATCTGAAACCGCTTCATTTTTCAAATGCGTTCGTGCCTCTTTTAAGCCTTTTTCAGGGTCTTTGACCAGTTTATGATCAGTAAATTCGTGCAACAGTGCCAGCAATTCAACTTCAGTTTTATTTGCATTTTCATTGCCGGCAATATACACTGCCATGTTTCGCACACGGAGGATATGGAACCAATCGTGGCCGCTGCCATCATGCAGATAACGATTTTTAATTTTACCAGCAAGAGCCTGATTTTGCATAATGGGCGTAATAGACAAAATAG
>JAQIDD010000385.1 GCA_027858215.1 Candidatus Delongbacteria bacterium
AGAGCAACCTTGCACACAGATAACATAAAAAATCCGGGATTGTTTTTGAACGAGATTTAAAAAAATCTTAAAAATCATCCATTTTATCATGATTCTAACTTTTTTCTTATCAGGGCTTCTGTAGTCATGTATCATCTTATGTAATGATTTTTTACAGTATGTCAGGATTTTAGAAATTGAGAATTATTAGAAGGCCCCATAAGTGTCAAAATACAATTAGAGGCATAAAAAACCAGGCACCCTAACAATCGGATGCCTGGAAAAACCAATTAAACTAACTAACCATTATTACTAATGTTGAGCAAGTGCTCAAGCTAGTCAAATAATAAACGGAAAATTTGGCAAAATGTTTTTATCCTTGAATTAAAATTATGTTAATATACAGGGGGCTATTGCACAATTCAATGGAATAAAATAATATGCCCCTGAAAGGATGATTTCAGGGGCACATTCACATTTTAAATTACTGTATCTGGCCACATTTAGTTGATGGAAAGTTTTATGGTTGATACCCTACTGGTAGTTTTAATTTTCAAGAAGTAGTAGCCTTCAGGCAAATCATTGACATTAATATTTAGCGTGTTTTTGTTTACCTGTTTTTGCATTACAGTGCGTCCGGTAATGTCAAACATTTGAATTGTATTTATTAGATTTCCGGATTCTATATAAACAATATTAGATGCAGGATTTGGATAAATATTCAGGTCTTTGTTTTGATTGTTGGCAATGCCAACTTCTTCATCCACAATCACATTCGCTTCTCCCTGAAGTCCTCCGGGATTGATAATTCCTGCTTCTAGTGTGAGATCACCATGGATAGGATAAGTTCCGGCTGTGTTGCCATCATAGCTCCCCTGGTTCCAGGTAACGGCAAGCGTGTCAGTGCTGGTGTCATCAAGGGTTACCCCCAGGGAGTCCGGAAGCGTTATGCCGCCAAAAGCTGTACCATAATCTACCGTAATATCGGTGAGAGATTCAACAGCAACAATTTGCAATTCTCCTGGTTCTCCATAAATGAGTGAAATGCTGTCCACCATGACAGAACTTCCGGTAACAAATGTTGAGTTTCCCATGAGATTTGAAGCCGCAATTACAATGTTTATTGAATCTGGATTTTCAGCGGATGTCCAGTCTATGGGGACATTGAATTCTGTCCAGGTATCAACCGTATTGGGAGAATACATTATGCCCCACCCAATGGTGTCTCTGATTCCGGCAATATTATCATATTTTGATAACCCAATGGCAATCATTGCCGAGTCACCTGTTGCCGGGAAAGCCTTAAAATACCCTTTCAGTGTATCTGGCCTGTAGGTGAACGGTAGGCCACCCTCAATGCTGCCGGATTGTGCCACAAGGTCAAGTACAAAGTCCCCGAGGGTAATTATGCCGGGAATGGTAACATCACCAATGCCTAATAAGTTTTGTGTGACGTTGGTTGCCTGGGCAGCGTATGTGCCACTGAAAACATCTGTATCTACAGACGAAACCGTATTAAACTCTGCTCCGTAAATGTTTTCGTTGGATGTTCCCCAGTCATCCGGTTCATTGCTCGTCCAGTTTTCAAAATCATTGTTGGGAATGGTTTGTGCAGAAATAAATCCAACACATAAAATTGAAAATGTCAGTGTAAGTAAATGTTTCATAATGTTTAGTTTTTGTTTACATTCAAATTAAAAGATAAATTTTGATTCATACAAACAAATGTTTAAAAATCACTAAAAAAAGCATGAGTTACTGATTTTTAATCCAGTTAACAAGTCCTTTATTATCAATGATTTCTTTCAGTTTATCCGGCAATGGAGCAAAATCAAACGATTTTGAACCAACATTGATTTTCCCGTTTTCAACATCAACATTAACCTTGTCACCAGGTTGGTAAGCATCCACAGCTTCAGGGTGTACTATCAGAAGTAATCCCTGGTTTACAGAACTGCGATAGAAAATACGGTTTACGGATTTAACAATAACAGTTTCAACACCTGCATGAGCCAGTCCTACAGCCGGATGTTCGCGGGAAGAACCACAGCCAAAATTATGCCCTGCCATTATCACATCACCGGCTTTGACGTTTTTTGCAAAGTTTGGGTCAAAGCCTTCGAAAAGGTAAGGGGCTATGGCCTCTGCATCACTGCTAAGGATGTTATATGTCAAATTGCCGGCAAACATCTGATCTGTGTTTAAATTGTCAATGTCTGTATAATTCCACACGTTTCCCAGCTTCCGGTTTTCTCCTTCAGGGATATCAACCATAGATGATTGTTCCTGTTGATGTGGCCAGGTTTCCTTCCCGGGATGGGGGCGGGGGTCTGTAATTTCTCCTTCTATGGCCGATTTTGCCACGGCAGCAGGTGAGGCAAGGTAAATTTTAGCGTTTTTATTGCCCATGCGTCCTTTGAAATTGCGGTTGGCTGTAGATAAAACCCTGTAACCATCGGCAGGGATACCCTGTCCCGTACCCAGGCATGGGCCACAAGATGTTGACAGTACATTGGCACCAGCTTCCATCAGGGTTGTTAATACGCCGGACTCCATGGCCTGCATGTAAATTTCCTTGCTTGCCGGAATGATGAGCAACTGAAGGCCATCTTTGACTTTGTTTCCCTTCAACACTTCAGCAGCGATCTCAAGGTCTTCATAGCGGCC
The DNA here is from genome assembly GCA_027858215.1 of Candidatus Delongbacteria bacterium. Classification (GTDB taxonomy): domain Bacteria; phylum Bacteroidota; class Bacteroidia; order Bacteroidales; family ML635J-15; genus JAQIBY01. The sequence goes on from JAQIDD010000385.1 coordinate 2,647, forward strand.
GTTGGTGCAGGTTCCGATCAAGCCCTGATGGATTTCAAGTCCTGCCACTTCGGCCAGGGATTTGACATTGTCAACATGGTGAGGTGCCGCAACCAGCGGATACAATTCAGATAAGTTGATGTCTATTTCCTGAATGTAATTTGCATCATCATCCGCCCAAACACCATCAACATTTTCCTTTCCGTAATATGCTGCAAGTATGTCATCTGGTGGAAAGACAGCATTTTTTGCGCCCATTTCCGATGCCAGGTTGGCAAGGGTCATGCGTTGGGGCATGGTGAGTGTTTTAACCCCTTCGCCATGGTATTCAATGCTGTTGTAATTGGCCCCGGCAGAACCTATCATGCCTATGATATACAGTGATAAATCTTTGGCATAAACACCCTGTGGCAATTTACTGTGTAAGGTGATTTTTATGCTTTCAGGTACACGGAACCATGTTTCACCTTTTTTCCAGATTCCTGCAGATTCGGTACGGTCAATACCAGCCGATAAAGAATTAAATGCACCTGCCGTACAGGTATGGCTGTCACTTCCCACAATGATCATCCCCGGTTTAGCATGGTAAGCCATGATTTGATGACAAATGCCATTGCCCACATCGTAAAACTTTTCAATGTTTTGATCTTTGGCAAAATCACGAATGGTCTGATATTGTGTGGCCAGGGCCGCATTGGTTGGCGGAGCGTTGTGGTCCAGTACGATAAGTGACTGATCAGGGTTGGCCAGTTTTTTGCCGCCCATTTTTTCAAATGTTTTCTTTATGCTTGCGGTGTTATCATGTGTTAGCACAATATCCGGCTTTCTAAAAACGATGCTTCCTGTTTTAGCATCCAGTATTTTTTCTACAAATGTTTGTCCCATACTTGATTAGATTTAAGGTTTAAGGTTTAAAGTTTGAGGTTCTACTGACCAATAGTCACAAACCTCAAACTTCAACCCTCAAAACTGTTATAAGTTTATTACTTAAAAATTCCACCACGTTGATAAATATCCATCTGAACATCGCTGAATGGTTTTGCCTGGATTTTTGTGTTTTTATCCAGGTTTTCCACCACCCCGGTTTTAAAATCAATACGCAAATGGTCGCCATTTTCCAGTTTCAGTCCGTCCAGGCTTTTGTACTGCATTACAGGCATGGCTGCATTGATGGCGTTGCGTTCATAAATGGCCCCGAAGGATTCGGCCAGAATGGCATTGATGCCAAGTACTTTAAAGCAATCAACAGCTTGCTGACGTGAACTGCCGGAACCAAAATTTTTCTGTGTAACGATGATGTCTTCCGGTTTTGCTTTTTCGGCAAAATCTTCATAGCCTTCGAGGTTATCAAGGGCATATTGTCCCATTTCATCGATGTCAGTGATGGAAAGATAACGGTTATGGAATATCATATCCGTATCAATGTTATCTTCTTGAATAAACCATGTGCGTCCTTCCACAAGGGTAGGTTTATCAGAACTTGTCTCTTTTTCAGATGCCGCTGTTTTTTCAGATGTTTCAGCTGTGCCGGTTTCGAAAACCATTGGTTTATCAGGTATTTCCCATGGTGTAGTGATGTATCCGGCTACCGATGAGGCTGCAACATTAGCAGGAGCCGCCAAATAGACGCTACCTTTTCCTTGTTTTCCCGGAAAATTACGGTTCCCGGTACTGATGGTGACTTCGCCTTCTCCGTTTTGGCCTACATGTCCGTTGGCACAGCCACCACAACCAGCATTGGATACCAATGCCCCTGCATCCTTAAAAATCTTAATTATGCCTTCGTCAAGGGCTTGTTGCCAGATATCATCAGTGGCAGGTACAATTTTTAAGACAACGCCGGGGGCTACTTTCCGGTCTTTTAAAATGGCAGCAGCTGTTCGCAAATCTTCAAGCCGTCCATTTGTGCAGGATCCTATGAATGCAGAATCAATTTTGATTTTTTTTGCCGGATCTACAGGCACTGAATCGTGTGGTTTTCCCGGACGTGAAACCATGGGTATAAATTTGCTAATGTCCACTTCTTCAATCAAATCATAATGAGCATCGTCATCTGCGTAAACGGGCACAATGTCTTTGCCAGTTGTTTATATTGCTTTTTCTATCACCTCTTCATTTGGTGGAAATATGGCAATGATGGCCCCCATTTCTGTTCCCATTGAGGCGATGGTAATACGATCACTTAATTTTAGGTTATCAATGGCTTCGCCATACATTTCAACAGAATATCCCAAAAGTGTACTGGCCCCGAATCTGGCCAGCAAGTTGAGCACTATGTCTTTAGCGGTGACATTATCCGGTTTTTTGCCTTTGAAAATTAACCTGGCAGATTTCGGCACTTTAAACCATACGGAACCATTGGCCCAGGCTGCAGCAATATCCTGATCCCCCATGCCTTGTCCAAAAGCACCCACAGCGCCCATTATGTTGGCATGTGAATCGGTGGAAATAAAGGTGCTGCCGGGATAAACCAAACCTTCGTCAATGGCCAGGTGTGTTCCTATGCCATCGGTAACGTCATGTACTGTGATTCCGTGTTTACGTGCAAACAAACGGCATTTGTGCTGATTGTTGGCATACTTTTGGTCTGAGCCCGAAGGTATCAGATCAAACGTAAAAAAGGTTTTTTCAGGATCATCAACACCAAGATTATTGTTTTTTAGATTCTGTACTACATTGGCACCCCCAAAATCCCTGGCTACACGGGCGTCAATGGAAATATCAACAATGTCTCCGGGGTTTACTTTTTCCCGGTCAGAGTGGTTTGCAATAATTTTTTCAACTATAGTCATAAGCTAAAATTTTAGTATGCTTACAAAGTTATAAATACTGTCAGAATAAACGAAAAAATATTGACAGTTTAAATGTGCAAAATAAAATAATTACCTAGTGTTCGTCAATAAAATCATTGTCTTGTTCATAATGTTTGAGTTCGAGGCCTGCGAAGTATTTAAAACCAAGGATTTTACTTTCGTAAATGACTGTTTTAAATACGAGCGTAACGA
>JAQIDD010000397.1 GCA_027858215.1 Candidatus Delongbacteria bacterium
TGAGCAACAAAGATCAGGTTCCCTTCATTTTTTAAGCCTCCTATCGAAAAGCCAACCGCAGCCGTCTGGATAGTTTCACCGGCATAGGTGACATCAAAGCATTGCGCAGGCTAAAATATGTATCAGACACACTTAAAATTCCTGTTCTTACAGACATTCATAAGCCCCTGGAAGCCGAGATGGCTGCAAAATTTGTGGATATCATACAAATCCCTGCCTTTTTATGCAGGCAAACCGAATTGCTTGTGGCAGCAGCTAAAACCGGGAAAGTTATTAACATCAAAAAAGGGCAATTCCTCAGTCCCGAAGCCATGAAACATGCCGTAAGCAAAATCCGGGAATCAGGCAACGATAAAATCTGGCTTACCGAAAGGGGAACCAGTTTTGGATACCAGGATTTGATTGTTGATATGCGCAGCATTCCCACCATGCAAAAATTAAACACGCCCGTTATTCTTGATGTTACCCATAGCCTTCAACAGCCAAACCAAAGTTCAGGCGTAACAGGCGGCAAACCAGAAATGATTGAAACACTTGCCAAAGCCGGGGTGGCAGCAGGCGCTGATGGAATCTTCATTGAGACACACCCCAATCCGTCACAAGCCAAATCCGATGGTGCCAACATGCTGCATTTGGATAAAATAGATGATTTATTGGGGAAATTGGTAAAAGTACGGCAGGCTATACGCTAAAAAACGTGAGATGTAACTAATCAATAAATAAGCTTTTTTGACAGATTAGTTCCTTTACGGTAAAAAATCATCCGTAAAATTCAGCGGAAGCAACTGCGAACCATTTTCAAAAATCCAGATTTCATCCTTCCCGGCAAGCATTACCCTTATGTCATTGTTGTAACGCAATTCCGTTTCCTGTAATACCTGTCTGCACGATCCGCAAGGTGAAACAGGCTGTTTAGTAATTCCATGATCGCCGGATTCTGCCATCACAAGCAAATCCAGAACCGGGACATCCGGATATTTTGCATTGGCATAAAACAAAGCTACCCGTTCAGCACACAACCCGGAAGGATAAGCCACATTTTCCTGGTTATTTCCCGTAATAATAACACCATTTCCGAGCCGTACTGCCGCCCCTACTCTGAACTTACTGTAAGGGGCATAAGCCCTTTTTATGGCATCACGGGCATGCTCAAGCAATTCTTTTACGTTTTCAGGAATTTCCTGATAATTGTATCGTTGGTATTGAATGTGTAATTCTTCCTGTTTCATCTGTATATTTTTTCGTTTTCAACGACCAGCACATGTTCCGGAATAAACGGAACGGCATTTACCATGATAACATAATCAAAACAGAAATGTTTACCTCACAATTATGTTACCATTATTGTTTTATATTTTAAAGATAGTTTATTTTTTTCAACCGGCAAAACAAAGTTTTTTTGTGTTGTTTGTCATTGATCACATCCACTAAAAACCTGATTATATCCTGAGACATGTTTGGGACCAGTGTCATCTCAAATATGATATTATAACTAACAATTACCATTCCGTTTACGTTTTTGTTTTTTATTTTTGTTCAACATATAAAATTATACCGAATTGTAATAAACAGAACATGATGAATATTAAGAATAAAATATGGATTTTATGCATCGGAATGGTGGCAATGTCCTCCACATTAGCTCAGGAAAATGATAACATTACCAGTTTCTACAACAAGATGTTTACCATTGAAAAAAACATCCACAATGAAAGGGCATATTTATTTGTGAGTGTAAATGACCTGTCCGGGAACAGTAAACTGGCATCATTGATAAACAACAATAAAAAATACCTGGATTATTTACTGACCCACTTTTCCGGTTACACACAACAAAAAGATTTATATGAGATAGACAACGAGAACAAGCTCCATGAAGCGTTCATTGCTTACCTGAAAAACAATGATGAATTCAACACCATAATGCAGCGTTTCGCTGCTACCCAATTGAACACAAACAATTTCATACCCGACACCATTACCATGGATGAAATGCTCGATGTTGCCGTGAAGTTTTTTTACATCCGGGGCATTACCAAAGAAGGATATTACGAAACCCAGATTTGCATTGGCATAAACGGGATAGAAGTAACAACAGAAAACCGGAATTCTGACCTGGAAGCCTTTTGTTTTTCTGTGATTTTTTCAAATTTTCAATCAGAAGAAAATGTAGTTTATGATGAATTGGTATCTGGGGTCAAAGACGTGTATAAACTGAACCTGGGAACGGATGAAAACGAAAAATTATTAAGGGCTCAGGGTGCCATGTACATGTATATGCGCCACAACGAAAAACTAAAAGACCTGCTGATTGGTGAATATATGAAAAGAGAACAGAATCTCACTTTTGTTCTCAAAACAGAATAAACTTAACGGATACCCGGATAATTCCCTAATCAGATTATGTAAAAGAAGGGATTGACTATTAACACTATGTCGGAACCCCTGCTCCAGCAACATCCATACAGCTCATTGTAATTATGGCTTTTATACAATCCTTATACATAACTAAACTGCATTAGTAAAAATATGACATCCGTATAATCCCGTAGGTTTGATACAATTTTATTTCTTTTTGCGAGATTTCGCCGGCTATCGCCGTCGCAATCTGTCGGGGGGAGTTAACAAGCAAAAAACCCTACAGCCCTCCTAACCTCGGACTGTGGTTTATTCAATTTCACATCTTTTGAAAACAAGTGTTCAACGGTGTGAAATTGAAAAACCCCTTCCAGCTGACGCTGAAAGGGGTTTTATGCTTGTCGGGATGGCGAGATTTGAACTCGCGACCCCTCGCCCCCCAGACGAGTACTCTAACCGGGCTGAGCTACATCCCGAACATTTTTATTCAGGGTGCAAAAATACATGCTATAATTGAATAAACCAAAAAAATTGTTTTATTAAATTCTAACTTTGTCAACTCCATCGCTGATGAAAATAAAAC